>JASHVB010000433.1 GCA_030039695.1 Acetobacteraceae bacterium | reverse complement strand
GCTTCCTGCCCGACACTGCGGCGCGACTCGGCATCGGCTATGACGATCTGCGCGAGATCAATCCGCGTCTGGTGTTTTGCAGCATCTCCGGCTACGGCGCGCACGGACCGCTGGCAGAGAAACGCGGCTACGACCTGATGGTGCAGGCGTTCGCCGGGGTGATGTCCACAACGGGCATCGTCGGTGGCTCCCCAATGCGCTGCGGCGTGTCGTTCATCGACATGTCCACCGGGCTGTCTGCCTACGGCGGCATCGTCACCGCGTTACTGGCGCGCGAGCGCACTGGTCGTGGCACCTGGGTACGGGGCTCTCTGATGGAGACTGCGGTGGCGCTGCTCGGCTATCATGCAGTGGCTTGGATGCAGGCGGGCGTTCTGCCGACGCCGCAGGGGTCCGGGAGTTGGCACCTCGTGCCGTATCAGGCGTTCCGTTGTGGCGACGGTTACATGCTTGCCGGCGCGCCGAACGACGCCGCGTGGGCACGGTTCTGCGACGCGCTGGAATGGCCGGATCTCGCGCAGGACCCGCGCTTCGCCAGCGGCGCATCGCGTGTGGAGCAACGGAATACGCTGGTGCCGATGCTGGAGGAACGCTTCGGCCGTCGCCCGGTCGGGTATTGGCTGGAGCGCTTCGAGGCACGCAACGTCGCCTGCGCGCCACTGCACACGGTCGATCAGGTGATGACGCATTCGCAGGTGCTGGCGAACCACATGGTGGTCGCCGCGCAGGATGCGGACGGCGAGACGCAGCAGCTTGTCGGCACGCCGTTCAAGCTGGCGGACGGCGGCGGCATCGCGGCAACCGCGCCGCCGATTCTTGGTGCTGACACCGATGCGGTGCTGGCGGAGCTCGGGCTATCCATAGCGGAGATCCAGGCGCTCCGCTGATATAGTGTCTCATTGCGATGCGCGAAGCGACGAAGCCATCTCGATTGAAGTCCGTGCCTTGGCCAGGATTGCTTCGACGCGCCAGGCATCGCAATGACAGATGGATGGCATGACCCAGTCCCGCCAGATCCGCCTGAACGCGTTCGACATGGCCTGCGTCGGTCACATCCAGCACGGCATGTGGACGCATCCGCGTGACCGGTCCAGCGATTACACGTCACTCGAGCATTGGGTGTCGCTTGCGCGTTCGCTGGAACGTGGCTTGTTCGACGGCTTGTTCCTGGCCGACGTTCTGGGTGTTTACGACGTCTATGAGGGCAAGCCGGATGCGTCGCTGCGCGGAGCAGTGCAGATACCTCTGCTGGATCCGCTGGCGCTGGTCCCGGCAATGGCACACGCGACGACGCATCTCGGCTTCGGCGTCACCTGCAATCTCGCTTACGAAACTCCCTTTCTGTTCGCGCGTCGCATGGCGACGCTGGATCATCTGACGATGGGGCGCATCGGCTGGAACATCGTCACCGGCTATCTGGACAGCGCGGCGCGGGCAATGGGGCTCGATGCGCAGATGGAACACGATGACCGCTACGATCTTGCCGATGAATACATGCAGGTGGTGTATGCGCTGTGGGAGGGCGGCTGGCGCGACGACGCGGTGATCCGCGACCCCGCCCGCGGCATCTACACTGATCCGCTGCGCGTGCGTCGTGTGGTCCATCACGGCAAACAATACCGCGTCGACGCGCTGCCGTTGTGGGAGCCGTCGCCACAGCGCACGCCGGTTCTGTATCAGGCCGGTGCTTCGGATCGCGGCCGCGTCTTCGCCGCGCGTCATGCCGAGTGCATGTTCATCAATCCTAGCACCAAACCGAATGTGCGGCGGTTGGTGAGTGATCTACGTTCGCGCGCCGCACCGCGGCCGATCCTGACGTTCCTTGGGGCTACGGCCGTGGTGGGGCGCACGGAGACGGAAGCGCGCGATCTGCTGGCGGAATATCGCCGCCACGCCAGCGTGGAAGGCGCGCTTGCGCATGCCTCAGCATCGCTCGGCATCGATTTTGGGCGTTACGGTATGGACGTGCCGATCGACGATGCGCCGACGCAGGCGATCCGTTCGAACGTCGAAGCGATCGCGCGGGCGCTCGGCCCCGGCTGGACCAAGCGCAAACTGATCGACCGCTTCGTGCTCGGCAGTCGGCAGCCGCCGATTGTCGGTTCACCGACGCAGGTGGCGGACGAATTGATCGCCTGGGTGGAAAATTCCGACGTCGACGGCTTCAACCTGGCGCGCACAGTCGTGCCCGAATGCCTCGAGTCGTTTATCGAACTTGTCGTTCCGATCCTGCAGGAGCGCGGCGCTTACAAGCGGGAATACACCGCCGGCACTTACCGCCAGAAGCTATTCGGGTTGGGAGACCGCCTGCCGGTGGTGCACCCGGCTGCCGCGACCCGGTTCGTTGACACGTAGTGCGCTATGCAAGCGGTGGTGACTCCAGCGGTGTCATTGCGACGAGGGTGGGCCGGGTGATGGCGGGAGCGTGCCGGCGGCGTTTTCGATCAACAGCCCGCAGTAGGCATCTGCGGCGAACTGGAGGAAACGAGGCATGCGAACGAGCGCACGTGGGAGAACGCGGCCGCTGAGTACCCGGTGGTTCATTGCATGAGGAGGGTGTCCATGCTCCGGCGCACACCGGTGGGATCTGCGGCTTTCGGCAACTCCGCTGAGTCGCCCGGCGCAAATTGCACCACATCGGCGATGCGCCAGGGTGCGACACCGGCCACCGCTGCGGCTTCCCGCTCTTCAGCAAGCACATCGTCATCCCGGCCCCGGGGTCGACCTTACTGGCGGACCTAGCACTGGGGGGGTGTCGTACCATATCGTGTTGCTTTGCTGCAGATTGCACCATTCTTGGATGGTGCATAATCTACGCGCCATCTTCGGCCACCCGAACAGGCAAGCTGGATGAACCGCCAGCAGCGTAGGGCGCAAGCGAGAGCCGCATCCAAGGCAGCTATCCGCTCGGCACTGCCGACGGGCGCGATAGCGCAAATGTTGCGCGCCGCCATTCACCACCACCAAAGCGGCCGGCTGGCCGAAGCTGAAGCTCTCTATCGGCGCATTCTGGAGGCGGACGCCCGACATGCAGACGCACTCCATCTGCTTGGAGTGATAGCCCACCAGGTTGGACGAAACAGCATCGCGGTCGATCTGATCGGCCAGGCCATCACTGTCAATGGAACGGTCGTGGCATACTATCTTAACCGTGGCGCTGCGTTAAAAGCGTTGGGACGTCTCGATGCTGCGTTGGCCTCCTACGATGCCGCACTGCGGATCAAGCCAGACTCAGCCGATGTGCACTACAACCGTGGGACCGCGCTGCACGACCTTGGTCGTCTTGACGACGCGCTGGCCTCCTACGACGCCGCTCTGCGGATCAATCCGGACATAGTCGAGGCGCACTGCAACCGTGGCACCGTGCTGCAAGATCTTGGTCGTCTTGACGATGCGCTGGCCTCGTACGACGAGGCGCTGCGGATCAAGCCGGACTATGCCGACGCGCACTCCAACCGTGGTTCTGCGTTGCAGGACCTTAATCGTCTTGACGATGCGCTGGCCTCGTACGACGCGGCGCTGCGGTTCAATCCAGGCTTAGCTGAGACTCACTCCAACCGCGGCACCGCGCTGAAGGACGTCGGTCGCCTGGACGAGGCTGTGGCGTCCTACGACGCGGCGTTGCGCATCACGCCGGCCCTACCCGAGGCGCACTACAACCGCGCCAACACGCTGAAGGAGCTCGGTCGCCTGGACGAGGCCCTGGCGTCGTACGACGCGGCGCTGCGAATCAAGCCTTCCTTGGCTGAGGCGAGCTACAACCGTGCCAACGTGCTGAAGGACCTTGATCGCCTTGACGATGCGCTGGTCTCCTACGACGCGGCGCTGCGGATCAAGCCGGACTATGCCGAGGCGCACTCTAACCGTGGCAATGCCCTGAAGGATCTCGGTCGCCTCGATGATGCGCTGGCCGCCTACGACGCGGCGCTGCGGATCCGGCCCGAAGACGCCGAGGCGCACTACAACCGTGGCAACACGCTGACGGACCTTGGTCACGTTGACGAGGCGCTGGTCGCCTACGATGCGGCGCTGCGGTTCAAGCCCGACTATGTCGAGACGCACGTCAATCGCGGTAACGCGTTGAAGGAGCTCGGTCGCCTCGACGATGCGCTGGCCTCCTACGACTCCGCACTGCGGATCAAGCCGGACTTGGCCGAGGCACACTATGACCGTGGCATGGTGCACCTGCTGTCGGGGCATTTTGAAGATGGGTGGCCAGGATATGAATATCGCTGGCAAATCGCGGGGATTCAGGGCGGGAAGCAACGCCATGGGGACTCACCCCGCTGGCAAGGAGAACCTGCCGACGGTCGCACGATGCTGTTGTGGGCCGAACAGGGCCTCGGCGACGCGATTCAGTTCGCGCGTTACGTTCCGATGTTGGTCGAACGCGGATGGCGGGTCGTGCTCGAAGTGCCTTTGCCCCTGACTCGACTGTTTGCGGGGATCGCGGGGGTTACGGTCATCCCGATCGGCGAACCCCTGCCGTACTTCGAGGTTCAATGCCCCTTGCTGAGCCTGCCCCTGGCATTCGCGACCACCGTCACGACCATTCCGGCGCCCGGTCCCTATTTGGGAGTGAGACGGGACGCCGTCGCGATCTGGTCCAATCGGTTGCCACGGGATGGCCTCCGCGTCGGCATCGCTTGGCAGGGCAGTCCCGATCATAAGAACGACCGGAACAGATCTTTCCGACTGAAGCAATTCTCCCGAATAGCGTGCTTGCCCGACGTTCACCTGATTTCACTGCAAAAGGGACCGGGAGCGGATCAGCTTGTCGGCCTTTCGCCGGACGTTGCCGTCCGTGCGCTCGGTCCCGATTACGATAATGGCGATTTCTTCGATACCGCGGCGGTGGTCGCGGGACTCGACCTGGTAATCAGCGCAGACACTTCAGTGGCGCACCTGGCTGGCGCCCTGGGGCGTCCGGTGTGGGTGGCGCTTCCGGCGGCTCCGGATTGGCGGTGGCTAATCGATCGCGAGGACAGTCCCTGGTATCCGACGATGCGACTGTTCCGCCAGGCAAAACCGCGGGACTGGGACGGAGTTTTCGTCCGCATCGCTGAGGAACTATCCGGATTTGGGCGGACCGAACATGCCAGTTCCGGTGGATCGTAAGCACTTGTTCCGGTCCGGAGACCGCCGGCCAGGCCGATGAATGAGCTGGATGTCGGAACGCGGCGGAACGCGATTGCGCATGCGCTCGATCGCGGCTTGGCAATCGGCAGCGGCCGATTGCCGGTTCACCGACGCGGGTCCCCGACGGATTGATCGCCTCGGTAAAGGATTGCGACGTGGACCGCTGCAACCTAGTGGCGCACACGGTCGTGCCCGAATGCCTAGGCTGGGCGGGTCGCTACTCCTGGTCCAGCATCCGCGTCCGTTCACGTGGCAGTGGAGGGGTTGGATTGCGCTCTGCCAACAGCCGCAAGCCTTCGAGCGTCAGGTTCGGCTCGATTTGCTCGATCATCAGTGTCCCCTCAGAGAACAGGGGCGCGAGGCCACCGGTGGCAATCACCTTCATAGGCGCACCGAACTCGGCTTTGATGCGGGTGACCAGCCCCTCAATCATGCCGACATAGCCCCAGTAGATGCCGGACTGCATCGCCGGCACCGTTGAGCGACCGATCACCGCCTGTGGCCGCGCGATGCCGATGCGGGGAAGCTGGGCGGCAGCCTGGTGCAGCGCCTCGATCGACAGGTTGATGCCCGGACAGATCACGCCGCCGAGATAATCGCCGGTCTTGTCTATCACGTCGAAGGTGGTGGCGGTGCCGAAGTCCACCACGATCAGGGGGCCACCGAAGCGCTTGTGGCCGGCGAGCGCATTCAACAGGCGGTCGGCGCCGACCTCGGGCGGCCGGTCGACGCGGATCTTGAAGCCCCAGTCGAGGGTTGAACGGGCGACCAGCGGCTCGACGTTGAACCATTCCCGGCAACAGCGGCGCAGATGGTACAGCGCGGCGGGGACGACGGTGCCGATGACAGCGGCGGAGATTTCGGCAGGCTTGAGATCGGCGTGGGAGAGAAGGGAGAGGAGCCAGACGGCGTATTCGTCAGACGTGCGGTCAGCGGCGGTGCGCGTGCGCCAGATGCCGCGCCACTGCTTGCCGTCGTGCACGGCGAAGACGATGTTGGTGTTGCCGGCGTCTACGACGAGGAGCATGGCAAGCTCAGATTAACCACAAAGGTGCCAAGGCACAAAGGATCGCCACTCCTCTCCCGTGGCGTGGGAAATATCGCAGCATGACGCAAGGCAGTTGAGGGGGCCAGCGATGACGAATCGTCTTTGTCGTTCGCGCCCCACCGTCGACGCTTCGCCTCTTGACCTCTCCCGTCGACGGCGGGAGCGCCACTCGGTTTATAAGAACAATGCCTTGGCCGCCGCCTGCGCCGCTTCGACGAATGGGCCGGGGAAGACGAAGAAGAACATGGTGAAGAGGCCAGAGGCGGCCGCCACGAACGAAAGCGACGCAGGACGCGGATCGAAGGCGCCAACCGGTGCGTCGAAGTACATCACCTTCACGACGCGGATGTAATAGAAGGCGCCCACCACGCTGGTGAGCACGCCGATGACGGCGAGCGTCCACAGCCCGCCCTGCACAGCGGCGAGGAAGATATAAAGCTTGGCGAAGAAGCCGGAGAGCAGTGGAATGCCGGCTAGGCTGAACATGAACACGGCGAGCGCCAGCGCCATCGCGGGATCGTTGTTCGCCAAGCCCGACAGGTCGGAAATCTGTTCGACAGCCCGGCCGTCGCGACGCATGGCGATGATACAGGCGAGCGTGCCGGCGGTCATGAACACATAGATCACCATGTAGATCAGGACACCGCGGATCCCCTCGGGCGTGCCGACAGCGAGGCCGATCAGTGCGTAACCCATGTGACCGATCGACGAATATGCCATCAGGCGCTTGATGTTGCTTTGCCCGATAGCGGCCAGCGCGCCGAGAATCATCGAGGCGATTGACACCAGAATGATGAGCAACTGCCAGGCACCGAGAAGTTGGCCGAACGGAGTGGTCATCACGCGCAGCAGTAACCCCATCGCGGCGACCTTTGGTGCGGTGGCGAAGAAGGTGGTGACGGGCGTAGGGGCACCCTCGTAGACGTCGGGCGTCCACATGTGGAACGGCACCGCCGAGATCTTGAACGCGAGGCCGACCAACACGAACACGATGCCGACGATCAGGCCTGGCGATGCATGCGATGGCTGCATCAGCAGGGTGTGCAATTGCTGGAAGTCCATCGTGCCAGAGAAGCCGTAGACCAGCGAAATGCCATACAGCAGCAGGCCAGACGCGAGGCTGGAGAGGACAAAGTACTTCATGCCGGCTTCGGACGAACGCAGCTCGTCACGCGCGAATGCGGCGAGAACGTAGAGCGCCAGCGATTGCAATTCGAGACCGAGATAAAGCGTCATCAGGTTAGACGCCGACACCATCACCATCATGCCGACGACGGAAAACAGCACGAGCACAGGAAATTCGAAGCGGTTGATGTGCTGCCTGCGGTTGTAGTCGAGCGCGAGAATGAGAGACAGCGCTGCGCCCGCTAGAATCAGCTCCTTGTTGAACGCGCTGAACGCGTCTGTGACGAACTGGCCATGGTATCCGAAGGCTGGCGTGTAAGAAAGGACCAGAAACGCGGCGATCAGGAAACCGCCCAGAGTGAACATGGTGCAGAGAAGGGCGGAGTCCTGCTTGCGCAGAACGCCGAACACAAGAATCGCCATGCCGATACAGGCGAGTACGATCTCGGGGAGAGCGATGGTCCAGTTCATAGGCGCGTCTCCACCGTGCCGCTTGTGTCATGCCCTGCCGTGGGGCCACCCACAACTTGCTGTCGGGGGTGTGTCAAAGGCGCGGATGGGCGATCCGCGCCCGACCATGACACGGGGGCTACTGCCTGCTGCGCCAACGGTGCAGACAGCGCCGCGGTGTGCTGGCGCACCATCGAGGCGACGCTCGCATCCCAGAAACTGGAGAAGCTGGACGGGTACACGCCCATCCAGAACGTCAATACGATCAGCGGTGCGAACACCGCCCATTCGCGCGGGTTGAGGTCCAGAATGTGACGCAGGTCTTCCTTGGTCAGCCGGCCAAAGATGATGCGGCGATAGAGATACAACATATAGGCAACACCGAGGATCATGCCCATGCCGCCGAGGAAGGCCAGCCAGAAGTTCACCTGTATCGCACCGATAATAACGAGGAACTCGCCAATGAAGCCCGATGTGCCCGGCAGGCCGATTGAGGCCAGCATGAAGATCATGAACACCAGGCCGTAGCTGGGCATTCGGTCGGCAAGGCCGCCGTAGCGAGCGATCTCGCGTGTGTGGATGCGGTCGTAGACCACGCCAACGACAAGGAAGAGCGCGGAGGAAACGAAGCCGTGCGACAGCATCTGATAGAGCGCGCCCTGTATCCCTTGCACGTTGAAGGTGAAGATGCCGATTGTCACGACGCCCATGTGGGCGACCGAGGAATAAGCGATCAGCTTCTTCATGTCCTCCTGGGCCAGCGCGACCAGCGAGGTGTAGATCACCGCGACGATCGACAGCGTGTACATCAACGGCGCATATTGCGCGGACGCCTCGGGCAGCATGGGAACAGAGAAGCGGAGGAAACCGTAGGCCCCCAGCTTCAGCAGCACGCCGGCCAGGATGACGGAACCCGCGGTGGGTGCCTCCACGTGCGCATCGGGCAGCCAGGTATGAACCGGCCACATCGGTACCTTCACTGCGAAGGAAGCGAGGAAGGCAAAGAACAACCAACGCTGCATCTCCAGCGGGAAATGGGTGTGCAGCAATACCGAGATATCGGTGGTGCCAGCCTGGAACCACATCGCCAAAAGAGCGAGCAGCATCAGGACGGAGCCGGTCAGCGTGTACAGGAAGAACTTGACCGCAGCGTAAACCCGGCGCGGACCGCCCCAAACCCCGATGATGAGGTACATCGGGATGAGAACGCCCTCGAAGAACATGTAGAATACCACGAAGTCGAGCGCACAGAACACGCCGACCAGCATGGTCTCCATGATGAGGAAGGACAGCATGAACTCGCGGACGTTCTTCGTGATGCTTTCCCAGCTTGCGAGGATGCAGACGGGAGTGAGGACCGTGGATAGAAGAACGAACAAGACGGAAATGCCGTCCACGCCGAGCTTGTAGCCGACGCCGTAGTCGGCGAGCCACGGGATGTTCTCGACGAACTGGAAGCCAGCGTCGCGCGGGTCGAATTCTGCCCACAGGACGAGGGAGAGCGCGAGGACGATAAGGCTGGTCCACAGCGCGGTCCAGCGGGCGTTGGAGGCGACGGTTTCCTCGTCGCCGCGGATCGACATGATGACGACGGCACCGACCATCGGCAGCCAGGTGATCAGCGAAAGGACGGGGAATCCGGCGACGTTCACTGTACACCTCGCCCGCGACCTAGCAGGACTCGACGTGCCGCGCCGGGTGAGGGGCGAAATGCACGGACGCTGCGAGCCGCTCGCCCCTCACCCTCGGCGCTGCGCGCCTCAACCTCTCCTCGGCCGCCGGAACGGCGTGCCGTGTCACGCTCCACCATCTCTCTCACCGGAACACCATGAAGATACCGACCAGCAGCACGACCCCGATCAGCATGACAAACGCATAGACTGCGAGCGACCCGGTCTGGATCTTCACGACCTCACGCGAGCCTTCGGTGGTGAGCGTCGCGAGGCCGTTCGGCACGCCGTCAATAACCGTCACATCGCCGGTCTGCCACAACGCGCGGGCGAGGCGAATCGCCGGCTGCACCAGCAACGCGTCGTAGATCTCGTCGAAGTACCACTTGTTCAACAGCAGCAGGTAGATCGGCCGAAACGTTTGGGCCAACTGCATCGGCAGCAGCGGGAACACCATGTACATGCCATAAGCGGTGGCGATGCCAAGCAACCCGACCACCGTCGGCGCGGCATCGACCCAGGCGGGCACGTGCTCGATCGCGGCCAGCACGTGATTATGCGCGCCGTTGAAGATGCTGCCGTTCCAGAACGCCTGCCAGTCACTGCCGATGAACCAGGAACGCAGCAGGAAGCCGGCGCACAATGCACCGAGCGACAGCACCAGGAGCGGTCCCAACATCACGGTGGGGCTCTCGTGCACGTGCTCCATCACGTGATGGTCGGCCCGTGGCTGGCCGTGGAATGTCATGATGATCAGGCGCCAAGAGTAGAAGGCGGTCATGAATGCAGCCGCCACCGTGCAGATGAAACCGTAGAGGCCGATGCCGCTATGTGCTGCGTAGGAAGCGGTGACGATCGCATCCTTTGAATAGTAGCCGGCGAACGGGAAAATGCCGGTCAGCGCCAGACTGCCGACCCACATCACGCCATACGTCATTGGTATTTTCCGCCAAATCCCTCCCATCTTCCGCATGTCCTGCTCGTCGGACATCGCGTGAATGACGGAGCCGGCGCCCATGAAGAGCAGCGCCTTGAAGAACGCGTGGGTGATCAGGTGGAAAATCGCAGCCTGGTACACACCGACACCGACCGCGACGAACATGTAACCGAGCTGCGAGCATGTGGAATACGCGATGACGCGCTTGATATCGGTCTGGGCGCAGCCGACCGTCGCGGCGTAGAACGCAGTCGTTGCGCCGATGAAGGTGACGAAGCCGAGTGCGGTTGGTGCGTATTCCATCAGCGGGGACATGCGCGCCATGAGGAACACGCCGGCAGTGACCATCGTTGCCGCGTGGATGAGGGCGGAGACGGGGGTGGGACCCTCCATCGCGTCGGGCAACCATACGTGCAGGATGATCTGCGCCGATTTGCCCATAGCGCCGATGAACAGAAGGAAGCCGATCACCTCCAGCGCGGGATAGTTGGTGCCAAACAGATGGTAGATGTCGGCCTGGTGCTGCGCCACCGCCGGGAAGACGTTGGCGAACTCGACCGAACCGAACTTGAAGAAAATCAGTGAAAGGCCGACGGCGAACGGCAGGTCGGCGATGCGATTGACGATGAACGCCTTGATGGCGGCGGCACACGCCGCCGGGCGATCGTACCAGTAGCCGATCAGCAGATACGAGCACAGGCCGACGCCTTCCCAGCCGAAGAAGAGCTGCGTCAGATTGTCTGATGTCACCAGCATCAGCATGGCGAACGTGAACAACGAGATATATCCGAAAAAGCGATAGCGCGGGTAGGCGTCGTGTCCCAAATAGCCGATCGAGTAAATATGGATCAGCATGGACACGAAGCTGACCATCGCGACCATGACCGCCGATAATGTGTCGATGCGCAGCGCCCAATCGACATGGAAGCGACCAGCGTCGATCCAAGTGGCGATCGGAATCGTGCCGGCGGAGAGATCACCGTTGATCAGTTGGAAGAACGCCAGCGGGCCGCAGATCGCGGCGATCACCATGCCGAGGATTGAGGCGCCCTGCGCTGCTCGGTCGCCGATCTGGCGGCCGAGCAAGCCGGCAATGGCCGCGCCGCCCAGCGGCGCGAAGACGGCGATCAGATAGAGCATCTTAGCCCTTCATCAGATTGACATCCTCGACCTGGATCGAACCGCGGTTGCGGAAATAGACCAGGACGATGGCAAGGCCGATCGCCGCCTCGGCCGCGGCGACGGTGAGCACGAACATGGCGAAGACTTGGCCGGCCAGGTCGTGCAGCGCAGCTGAGAACGCGACGAGGTTGAGGTTCACCGCGAGCAGGATGAGCTCGATCGACATCAGGATGATGATAACATTCTTCCGGTTGAGAAAGATGCCGAACATGCCGAGGACCAGCAGGATCGCGCTGACGACGAGGTAGTGGGGGAGGGAGACGATCATCGCTGCACCGCGCCCACGAACTGGGAGATCTCGGCGCGTGGCGCCGGGGGAGGAGCGAACCGCAGGAAGGTCTCGGGCGTTGCGCCTCTGACAATCGGTGCTTCGCACCTCGACCCCTCCTGCAGTGCGGGACCGCGGTACGGCCGGCTAATGTCCATGGTGGTGTTCTTCCTCGGCAGGCACCTCTTCCTCCGCCGGTTCGGGGCGGAAGAACCCAATGTCACGCACGCCGGCGCCGATCGACATGTCCACCATCTCCAGCGTCTTGGTCACCATGCGTTCGGTCTGGACGCGGATATTCTGATGGCGCGAGGTCTTTCGGTCGCGCAGCGTCAGCACGATCGCGCCTATCATCGCGACCAGCAACACCAGTCCGGCGAGCTGGAACAGCAGGATGTAGTCGGTATAGATGAGGCGGCCGAGCGCTTCGGTGTTGGTGAGGTCCACCGGTGTGGGAGAGCGGCGCAGCGTGACGGCCTGCGGCGCAAGCTGCCAGCTGCCAAATATCAGCACCAATTCAACGAACAAAACCACGCCGACGGTCGCGCCAACCGGGAGATAGCGTTGGAAGCCGCCACGTAGTTGCGCGAAGTCGACGTCCAGCATCATGACGACGAATAAGAACAAGACCGCGACCGCGCCCACATAGACGATGACCAGGATCATCGCGAGGAATTCGGCGCCGGCGATCAGGAACAATGCGGCGGCGTTGAAAAACGCGAGGATCAGGAACAACACCGAATGCACGGGGTTGCGCGACAGCACGACCATCGTCGCCGACGCGAGCAACACCGCGGCGAACAGATAGAAGAAGATGGTGGGGATGATCATCGGTAGGGCGCGTCCAGCTCCAGGCGGCGCGCGAGTTCGGGTTCCCACCGGTCGCCGTTCGCGAGCAGCTTGTCCTTATTGTACATCAGTTCTTCGCGCGTCTCGGTGGCGAACTCGAAGTTAGGGCCCTCGACAATGGCATCGACGGGGCAGGCTTCCTCACACAGGCCGCAGTAGATGCACTTGGTCATGTCGATGTCATAGCGCGTGGTTCGGCGGCTGCCGTCCTCGCGCGGCTCGGCCTCGATGGTGATGGCCTGGGCGGGGCAGATCGCCTCACAGAGCTTGCAGGCGATGCAGCGTTCCTCGCCGTTCGGGTAGCGGCGCAGTGCATGCTCGCCCTTGAAGCGGGGGCTGATCGGACCCTTCTCGTACGGATAGTTGATGGTTGCCTTGGGGCGGAAGA
>JASHVB010000432.1 GCA_030039695.1 Acetobacteraceae bacterium | reverse complement strand
ATCCCTTTTGAGTTTCAGTAAGCGGCCAGGAGAGCCATCAAAGCGATGCCTTGCCGATTTCGGTCGCCCGCCGGCTTTGCCGATTCAGTGCATCGCGTATTGTCCCTTTGAGGCTTCAGGTTGGACGATCGGGACCGCGTCGTGATGTCGAGGGGTGTTATTGGTCGAGTATGCTGGGTCGCGATGCCGCACCCGCATCCATTCAGCTCGCTGCAGTCAGCCGGAGACGCGCTCGTCGACGTCGATGCGATCGGTGGTTGCCATTGCGGCGACGTCCTCCGGCTGCGGAATGCCACCCTCGCGCAAATGGTCGACCATGCGATGCAGCTCCGGCCGACCCCAGCGGCCGACCTGATGCTGGTTCCTCGAAGACGCGCCGGGAGCCGGCCGCACAGAGCGCCCGGACCCGGATGATTTTGAACTGACCATCGCGCTTGGAAACATGGGCATAGCCGCGCGGCAGGCCATCGCTGGCACGCTTGTCGGTTTTCACAGACGCCCGTTTGCGCACGGAACCAGGGGCCACCGCAGTTCCTCGCAAAGATGCTTTCAATGTCCTGCCAAGCAGGAGCATGACACCGCCGGTTCTAGACGCGCGGCTGGAAACTTTTCACCGCGCCGCAGAGCACGTAGCATATTCCGCATCGCAGGGAGGCAGCAAATGGCAGTACCGATCTGGCAGTGGTCGGCCGTTGAGACGGCCGATGCCATCAGCAGTGGGCGTTTGTCATCCGAGCAGGTCGTGCAGGCCCATATCGACCGGATGCGAGTAGCCAACCCGGCGATCAATGCCATAGTGGTCGATCTTAGCGAGCGGGCGATCGAAGCAGCCCGTGCTGCCGATCGGGCAAAGGAGCAAGGAGCGATCTTAGGCAGGCTCCATGGCGTCCCTGTCACCGTGAAGATCAACATCGATTTTGAAGGCCAAGCCAACTCGAATGGTGTTCCAGGGCTCAGGAACAACATCGCCATCGGTGATTCCCCAGTGACGGCCAATCTAAAGAGGGCTGGTGCGATCATCATTGGGATGACCAACACGCCCGAGTTCTCGATGCGGGGGTTTACCGACAACCCGCTGCATGGGTTGACAAAGAACCCTTGGGATAGCGCGATCACATGCGGTGGTTCGTCGGGCGGCGCCGGCGCATCCATAGCCGCGGGAATTGGTGCGATCGCGCACGGCAACGACATCGGCGGTTCGCTGCGCTGGCCAGCCTATTGCAACGGCATCGCGACCATCAAGCCGACACAGGGACGCATTCCCGCATTCAACCCGAGCGCGTCAGTCGAGCGCCCACTGATGGCGCAGTTTATGTCGGCGCAGGGACCCTTGGCGCGTGAAGTGCGCGATGTGCGCCTCGGTCTCGAGGTGATGAGCCAGCGAGACATACGCGATCCCTGGTGGGTGCCTGCACCGCTCGAAGGGCCGTCGGTCTCAAAACCGATCAAAATCGCGCTGGCCCGCATCCCTGACGATATGGAGACCCACAAGGAGGTCATCGGTCTGGTCCGTGTCGCGGCTGACTATCTCGCCGACGCCGGCTACCAGATCATAGAGGCTGACCTGCCCGACCTGGGAGGAACCTGGAAGCTTTGGTGTGATCTGATCATGAGTGAGCTTGCTGTGCTGCAGGAGGCGCAGATGCGCGAGCTTGGGAGCGCCGACTTCAAACAAACTCTCGATGGCTTCCTGAAGATGGCGACGATCCTCGAGGGCCGTGACTACATGGAGGCGATCGCATACCGGTCGCGAGTACTGCGCAACTGGCTTACGTTCCTTGAGTCGTACCCCGTTATACTTACGCCCCTTTCTGTAAAGCGGACACCCGAGGTGAACGCAGACCTTGGCGGCGACGCCCGCGTTCGCTCGCTGTTCTGGAATGATCTAAGGTTTATGTCGTCGATCAATGTTCTCGGCCTGCCGGCCGTTGTTGTCCCGATCGGACTAGTTGGTGGGAGCCCGGTTGGTGTTCAACTCATCGCGTCCCGCTACCGCGAGGATCTCTGCCTGGATGCCGCCGCTGCAATCGAAGCCAATGTGGGGATCCTGGCAAAGCGGCTGTGGGCACGGGCGTGATGGTAAACTATACTCTTTCTGACTTCTTGGTCCTAGGCATGCTCGATCGGCCGGCATCAGTCGAGCAGAACCGACTCGAGCGCTAGCCCTCGTTGCCTCCACCGCTGCTGATGCAACGCCGCCAAACCGTGTCGTCAGATCTCATCACTGCGGCCCCGTCCTCTCCGACTTGTCTTTCGTGTCACAGTGCGCTGCCGAATCTGTCGATCGCGAAGAGCGAACTCAAGCTTCGCAGATCGGAGGCTTACAATGACGATACTGGACGGGTACCAGGCAAAGCGCCCGGCCGATGCTATGTCGGTTTCAGCGTTCTGAGCACGCGGGGTGGATTGCATCTCCCCTTCCGTCACACGCCGACCAGAGACGGACTGGCAGAAGTCAACCCATAGCGGCGGCAAGCGAACGCGGCGGCTATCGCTGGAATCGACCCGGGCGGCCGTTCCGCCCTGGTTAACGGGCTCACCGCGCCGGGTCAGCCCTGTCGCATCGCCAGGCTGCACGCGAACACCAATAAGGCTCCCACTACCCCACAAACGAGCCGGCAAACGCCAGTAGCACAGCAGGCCATAGCCGCGCAGCGTGCAACGCCAGCATCCCCATGCCGCGCGGTCAGCGGGCTAGTACGCCATGACATCACCTCCATGGTGATCGGCTTGCTAGTTTGACGCAGAGCCGGATTTCATCACAGATTTCGTCAATGACGGAACCAGTGACGAAAAGACCGCCGCCGAAGCGGCGATGCCAGTGGTGCAAAAAGCCCTTAGAGCCGAAACCGCGCGGGCGGCCTCAGTTGTTCTGCGGGCCGAGCTGTCGGCAGCGCGCCTACGAAAAACGCAGATGGTCCGCCTACGACGCGATTCACTCTCTCAGAAGAGACGTTTTGCCCTTTGCCGCGAGGAAACGCTTGGTTGAGGAGGTGAGGCGCGCGCACATGGTGGAGCTGATCAAGCGCGGCGTGGTGCCACTCGTTGATACAGCGCAGATAGATGGCATGCTCGATCACATGACACCGCAGGATCGCCTTCCAGCGCTGAGGCAGATTGAGGACGCATGCTGCAAGCGCGGCGACGACAGCGCGCTTGCAACCATCGCGCGGTGGCGGCTGGAACGCCAGTCCGACTGCTGACCGGAAGGTCCATACAATGCGAAAGGTTGGCCGGATATGCCGAACGGGCAGGAGCATCGACGAGGAAGCCACCTAGCTGCCAAACGGTGGTAGCCAGATTTCGTCGAGGGAATGCCTGTATGCGGACCGACGTTCTGCTGATATGAAGACCAACGCGCTACTGACGAGGTCTGGTCAGGCCAATCCCGCTTGCTTTGCCGAGGCCGTCGACTGCGCTCCGAGAGACTCATTTGTCAAATTCTCCGCACGCAATCGCCCAACACGTCCCGGCCCTGTGCCTGCGACCGAAAATTACAACGTCTTGCGCAGGCAACGGCTGGCTCTGTGCTAACGCACGCTGGCTCTCCCGGAGGTCCAGACGGCGGGCTCGGTCGACAGCCACCTCATCGGAGCCTGGAAAGGTATCGGCGTTCATCGCGTTCAGCCAGCCAAGCCCGACCGCATTCTGCACAGTGTCACGTTAATTTTTATAGATGACACCGAGCCCAATTGGTCGATGCTGTGCTTGTCTTGCAGCACCCTGGGCGCACGTCTCTTGCTACCAGACACTGAACGTCTCCGCGCGGATGGCACAGTTGGCTTTGGCACCATGAGGTGTCGCCTTCGATATTCTGATCCAAGAGCGGCGTGATGGGAAAGCCGCTCACAAAACGCCCCAGGGCCTGACGACCTGACCGCGACCTACGCCCTCACTTGGCTATGGCGGGAACTGAACGTAGAAGAACTACCGGATCGATCGGGCAGATGGGCATTTCGCACAGCTTCACGGTCACGAGGCCTTAGGCGAGGACCGACCAAAAAGGATTGCCCATGTGCTGACGCGCGTCCTGCGCCATCCGGCTGCCCAGGCGGTCCTTGCCCGGGCGCTTGGCCTCTATCTGTCCTTCGCACTGCGCACGACGCGCTGGACGCTCATCGGTGCCGAGAACCTGGAGCCACATGCGCTGGG
>JASHVB010000431.1 GCA_030039695.1 Acetobacteraceae bacterium | reverse complement strand
GAACAACCTGGCCAACCTGCATCTCTGCATGGCACTGCGCAACACCACGATGTGGGAGGTGCTGCTGCCCGACGGCGCACATAAGTATGGGATGGCGAAGGAGCTGGAGATCGACAAGGACGGCCTGCTGCACGCGCCGACCGCGCCCGGGCTGGGCGGGGAGATCGATTTTGCGCTGATCGAGCGGAAGACCGAGGCGGTGCTGCGGTAGGCGAATACACCTCTCCCGCCTTCGGCGGGAGAAGTCGCGCGTAGCGCCGGGTGAGGGGCCAACCCCGCGAATCTTCCGTGCAGCTCGCCGCTCACCCGCGACGCTGCGCGTCTCGAACATCGGGTCGAAACCCGGCAGCATGCCGCTACCGCGCGCAGCGTGGCGGAGATATACCTGCCGCTATGCTCCCAGCCCTCTTCCTCAGCCACGGCTCGCCCATGATGGCGCTCGAGCCATCTCCCGCCCGCAACTTCCTTTCACAGCTCGGCCGGACGCTTGGGCGCCCCAAGGCGATCCTGGTCGCCTCGGCGCATTGGGAAACCGAGCGCCCAGAACTCAACGCCGTCGCCGTCAACGACACGATCCACGATTTCTACGGCTTTCCGCCGGCGCTGCATGCCATGCTGTATCCCGCACCCGGCGCTCCGGAACTGGCTGAGCGGGCGGCCGTGCTGCTGGACCAGTCCGGTCTCGCCGCCGCGCTCGACCGCGAACGCGGCCTCGATCATGGCGCTTGGGTGCCGCTGACGCTGATGTATCCCGCGCACGACGTCCCTGTGCTGCAGCTTTCGTTGCAATCCTGGCTCGGCCCGGCGCATCACCTCCAGCTGGGCCAGGCAATCGCCGCGTTGCGTGCCGAGGAGGTGCTGATAATCGGCTCCGGGTCGTTCACACACAATCTTGGTCGCCTGCGCCGCGGTGCACCGGACGTGCCGCCCCCGGCCGATATTGTCGCGTTCGCTGACTGGGTGAACGACGCCCTGGTGCAGGACCGAACCGACGAGCTGCTGGCCTATCGCTCCAGGGCGCCCTACGCCGCCCTGCAGCACCCCACCGAGGAACACCTGCTGCCGCTGTTTGTGGCCCTTGGTGCTGCGGGAGAACACGCTGCCGCAAAGCGGCTGCACGCCAGCACGTCCTACGGCGCGCTGCGGATGGACGCTTACGCGTTCGGGTAACGTCGCCGCCACTCCCGGACATGGCACGCGACGTCCTGCCGTGGCTGTGTTAGCGTTCCCGCATGAACCTGCCTTTCCCCGTGCCAGACTGGCTGCCCTGGTGGGCGCTGCTGCTGGTCGTGGTACCGGCGTTGCTCTACGTGCTCGCGTTTCTGTTCATGCCGTTCAGCGTGATCGGCGTGAAAGGCCGGATCGATGTTCTGGAAGCGCGGCTGGACGAGATACAGCACGAAATCCGCCAGTTGTCGCTGCGCATGCCGGAGCCGGGACAGCTGGTCGATTACAACGATGTCTACGAGCCGCAGCGGCACGAACCACCTGCGGTACAACGGGCGGCAACGAACGCCCGCCCGCCAATCCCGCCCGCGCCGTACGAACTGAACGGGCATCCACCGGCGGACCGGCCGCCGCCTGCATCCAACACGCGTCCCGGACGACGGGAGCCACGGTTGGATTGGCCACGCTAGCGACCAGCTTTGCCGCTTGTGGGTAAGCTCGCCGCGCGCAGCAACACCCTGAGGTACAGAACTTACGGACGGTGCGTTTCGCCGCTCGACCTCGCTGCTTCCTTGCTCGACCTCTCCCGCAGGCGAGTGCGGTTCTGTTGGTGCTTCAGCCGGCCTGTGTGCGCGCGAACCCGCAGAGCTTGTTGCCGTCGGGATCGCGCAGGTACGCGAGATACATCGGGCCCACGGCGCCTTGGCGAACGCCAGGAGGGTCTTCGATCGAGGTTCCACCATTTGTAACACCGGCCCTGTGCCAGGCGTCAGCTTGGTCTGGGCTCGCCATGACGAAGCCGATCGTGCCGCCGTTAGCATGCGTGGCCGCCTCGCCGTCGATCGGCTTGCCGACCAAGAACCGGCCCCCGTTGTGCGAGTAGATCAATCGGCCTTTGGCGTCCTGCACGCCCGGCTTGGCACCCATCGCACCGAACACGGCGTCGTAGAATACCTTCGAGCGCGCGATATCATTGGTGCCGACCATGATGTGGCTGAACATTCGATTCTCTCCCCGTTGCGCCCACAGGAGAGTACACAGTTTGCGCGTCACGAGAAGAGCCACTGCTACCACTTGTGGCCTTGCTGCAGCGTTGCCCCCTTCAGCTCGGCCTTGTCGGTTACTGACAGACGCAGGGCGTTGCGGAACGGCATGACACCTCGCTCATCCTTCAGTATCTGGATCGTGCGCGTCCAATCGGTGCACCGCACGCAGCGATCCAGTCCGAACCCGTCGATCATCTGCAGGACATTGTCCCAGATATCACCCTACGGGAGCGGTTGGCGGGACGTGGTGCAGGCATCGCTGATCTTCGGAGCCGGCGGTCACGACCCGATCGCAACCGCCGGAACGGGTCAGAAGATCGCGCCGGAGAGGACCGGACCGAACGGAACGTAGCGCTGGCCGTTGAAGCGGCGCATCTGGGCCTGGTTGATCGGCGCGAGGTTGGTGGGGCTGGTGTTGATCACGACGCCAGGCAGCAACATCGGCAATGGAAGATGCAAGTTGGCAGCCTGCTTCATTACGTTCTCGCGTGTCGGGTTGGCCCCACACTGCCTCAGCACTTGCACCGTCGTCCGAGCCATCGAATACCCGTAGACGGTCTGGTTATCAGTCCTGTCGCCATTCGGATAGTACTTGCCCATGAACGAGAGCCACTGTTCATAACCCGTATCGTTGTGCCATTGGGGATCGGTGGGATCCTTGAAGGAACTGTCGCTGATGATCCCGTTCGTGTTTGCAAGACTTGCCGGCTTCAGAGTCGCGCCGACGGACGAGGCGATGCCGTTGAGGATGTGCAGCGGCGCCAGTCGATTTCAGCGACCTTTTTGATCGCCTGGGCGCCGAACTTGGGAATCGCGATCGTTATGAGGACGTCGCAGCCTGTGGACTGCAACTCGACAATCTGCGAGTCGACCGTTGCACCCGTGGTCTCGTAGCTAGCTTTGGCCTTGATCATCGTCGCCGCCCTGGGGCCGAGCCCATCGACCACTCCCTTCAAATAGTCCTTGCCGAAATCATGATTCTGATAGAGTACACCGATTTTAGTATCAGGCTTGTGCTTTGGGATGTACGCTGCATAGATGCGCCCCTCGGCCTGGTAGCTGATAAAAGAGGCCATGGTCCACGGGTGCCCTTTTGGGTCGTTCCACTTCGTGGCGCCGGTGGCGGGGAACAGCTGCGGCACCTGCTTTTCATTCAGATAGTCCCAGACCGCGCTGTTCGTCGGGGTCCCGACCGAACCGGACAGAAACAGGACGTGATCCTCTTCGACCAGCTTGCGGGTCATCTCGACCGTCTTCGGCGGTGAGTAACCGTCATCGTAGGAAATCCACTTGAACTTGCGTCCGTTCACGCCGCCGTGGGCGTTGATCATTTTGAAATAGGCTTGCATCGACAGCGGGATGGGGCTGGCGTTCGACAGCGGGCCGCTATAAGGGCTGCTATTGCCGATCGTGATCTCGGTGTCGGTAACGCCCGGTCCATGCGTCTTCGCGGCCCGGGCAGGCACCCCGGCAAGGGCAAGCGCGCCGGGTGCCCCGGCGGAAGCCGCTACGCGGCCTCCGCCATGGTCGAGCGCGTGCCGGCGACCGTGGTGCGGTGCATGTCGCGCGCCTCGGTCGGGTCATATCGCCGTCCGCGATGCATCGTCGCACGATTGTCCCAAATCACCAGATCGAACAGCTGCCACTCATGCGCGTAAACGAACTGCCGTTGCGTTGCATGCTCCATCAGTTCACGCAGGAACATGCGTCCCTCCGGCACTGGCCAGCCCACGATCATTCCGGCATGCGATGCGAGGAACAGGGACTTGCGGCCGGTGGAGGGATGCCTCCGTACTAGCCGCTGCTGCACCGGCGCGAAGCGACGGCGCTCGTCGTCGGTGAAATTGCGGAACCCGATTTGCTCGCGTGAGAACAACTGGCTGTGCTCGCACACCAGGTTCTCACATTCCGCCTTGGTCTCATCATCCAGAGCATCGTACGCCCTGCGCATGTCGGCGAACTCGGTATTGCCGCCCGTGCAGGGAATGATCCGCGCCGACAGCAGCGAATATTTCGCTGGGACATTCTTGAACGAGCTGTCCGAATGCCAGAGCCGGGTGCCCAGGCTGAACAGGCGGCGGCGGTCATCGCGCGCCAGCACGTTGCTATCGTTGTCCAGGTTGGAAATGTCGTTGATATGCGTTCCCAGGCGGGTTTTCTCGCCGTCGCGCACAGTGTGTGTCGTCGCCACTTCCAACTCGCCGAAATTGCGCGAGAATGCCATCTGCGTGTCGTCGGTGAAGCGCTGGTCGTGGAATACCAGCACGCCGAACTGATCCATGCCTTTCTCGATCTCGGCTGCCTGCTCGCGCGTCAGCGGCTGCGTGATATCCAGTCCTGATGCGACGGCGGCGAAAAACGGACGGGAAACCGGATCGATCGGGCGGATGGACAACGTCATGGTACGACTTCGCTCCCCAAGATGAGCGCCGTCGAACCGAAGCCTGGGGCGACGGCGGGACCAACGCACTCTGCGCCGGCCAATGGACTCAATCCTCCGCACCTCCGCTGCCCAGTCAACCGGAGCACCGCTCCGCGGTCTGGCGCCATTTGATCAGCTTTACTGGCCTGGCTACCCGCCGCCGGGCAACAGTGCAGCCGCTCGTGCGGCAACGAGCCCTCCTTGCGTTCAGTTCTTCAGCAGCCGCGCCACCCAGTCGCTGACCGCGTCGCGACTACCCATGCCAGGCTCCACCAGCCCGTCGATCATGAATGTCGGCGACACGTGAATGCCGTTCTGCCGAGCGTACTTGCAGTGCCACTTGATTTCGCGATCGAGATCGGGGAGCGCAAAAGCCTCCGACAGCTTTATTCCGCTGTAGTTCTCGATCCGTGCGATGATATCGTTTGGCGTGGCATCCATGTTGGGGCCACGTGAGTGGTGCTCGAACTCGAATTCCTCGCGATGCGCCCCGATCGCTGCCATGACGGATTTCGCCGCCTCCTTGCCGCCCTGCGTGGTGGAGGCCGCAATGATACAGCGCGTGATCACACCCGAGTACATGTGCCAGGGCTGCGATTGCAGACGGATCTTGAGCGTGATGCGGTCCTCACCTGCCTGCGCGAGCAGATCGTCGAACTTGTTAAAGGCGCGGACGGAGAATGGGCAGGTGGGTTCGAGGAAGGCCTCGAGCATGCGGCCGCCGTGACCCCAGACAAGCGGGTCGGCGTGCCATGTCATCTCGGTCATGCATTCTCTCCTGTTCATCAGGTGGTTCGGTGGGTGGCAAGGGTCCCAAAGCGAATGGAGCGATGCAAGCGGCGCGTGTAGCGGTCGCTCACGGAGAGACTGGCGGAGCCCAAACGCGGCGACGCCGTGGCAACAGAAACGGCGCTTACGCGGCGCGACCCGCCTCGCGGGGTCGGGATCGCGCGCAGAGCTGCGCGTGCGAAGGAAAGAAAGGCTCATTGTGGTGCCTTTCCTGGCCGCCAGAGTCTGCGCCGCGTTTCCTCCCCGACCCGCCTGAGAGAGTGGCTGCGCAGCAACGTCCCGGGTCGCGCCCGCAGCGCGGCGCCGAACGTCCCGCCGACTTGCCAAGAGTCCCAACCCTGCTCTGCAGAATATCGAATGCAGCTTCGCATGGATCATCGCTTGGCCACAAGTCTCAATCGCAGTTTCCTGGACGGCCGCTGTGAGGTGAACACCAATTGTGCGATCGCGTTTGCTTCTGCAGCGGCCGGTTTTCCAGCCACGTGTCCAACTGACAGTAACTATGACGGTTCCTTCATTTGCCCTGTCGAACCGCAGGGCTAGCCGGTCTCAAATTAACTGGGAGATGCGCGGCCGAGTCGAGGAATAAGATACCGGCCGCAGCGGCGGCGGCTCCGTGGCCGGCGTTCGCCGCTGTCAAGCGAGCGAACGCGGTATCATAAGTCTCGGCACATGGCATAACCTCAGGTAAACTTGGGATGAGGTTCTACCACTACCGGATACAACCAGTTGGCGATTGCACCCTCACAGAGGCATTTCGGATCGCGGCTCAGCCGGTCGCGGACAGCCATCCTCGGTGCAAACGATGGCCTTCTCTCGACACTCAGCCTTATGATCGGCGTGGTCAGCGCCGCGGCAGGCGACGATGCGATTGTCTTAGCGGGCGTGGCAGGCTTGGTCGCTGGAGCGATGTCAATGGCGGCCGGCGAACACGTGTCGGTTAGCGCGCAGTCTGATTCGGAAGCTGCGGACGTCGCACGTGAGCGCGGCGAGTTGCGAGACGATCGTGAGAGCGAACTGCGCGAGCTGACAGGTATCTACGTCAAGCGTGGTCTCGATCAGCAGCTTGCACGACAGGTCGCCGAACAGCTCATGATGCATGATGCACTAGCGGCTCATACGCGCGACGAATTAGGTATCTCCGATGCTACCGCGGCGCGGCCAGTTGAAGCGGCGCTCACCTCCGCTGCCTCGTTCGCAGTCGGCGCCTCCGCACCGTTCTTGACCGCGCTGTTCACGCCGCGTGGCGACGTGGCCGTGGCCATTGCGATCGTGTCGCTGGTTTCGCTCGGTCTATTGGGTGCGATCGGCGCGAAAGCGGGTGGGGCGACGATAGCTAAGGCGGCGATCCGCGTCGCGTTCTGCGGCGCTCTCGCGATGGCAGTCGCAGCCGGTATCGGGATGCTCGTTGGGACACGGGTTTAGCCGTTCGAACGGACTGCCACTGGCCATTTCGGTCGTCGGGTGTCGCGTTACCGAAAATTTGGAGCAAAGCGCCGGCTCGTCCGATTGCTGCCCGTTTAATGTGAGAC
>JASHVB010000430.1 GCA_030039695.1 Acetobacteraceae bacterium | reverse complement strand
GTCGAGCGTGCGGGTCCTCGCGTCCGCCAGATATCCCGCGAGTACAGCGGCGGACAACGGCTGGGTCATGCGCGTTTCCCTGGAAGTCATGCGGCATCGCGCCCGGCGGCGGCATGAAGATTAGCCTCATTACCCCGGCGCGCAAGCAGACGCGCACCGGCAACCGAATCACCGCGGTACGCTGGGCGCGCATTCTGGGCGGCCTCGGACATCGCGCGCAGGTCGCCACTGATTACGCCGGCGGACCGGATGACCTGATGATCGCGCTGCACGCCTGGCGCAGTGCCGCTCGCATTCGCCGGTTCCGTGCGCGTTACCCGGACCGCCCGCTGATCGTCGTGATGGTTGGGACGGACATCTATCGTTTCCAGCAAACCGAGCCCGAGATCACGCACGGCTCGATGGAGACGGCCGACCGGTTGGTAGGATTGCACGACTTCGTCGCCGAAGCGATTCCCGAAGCGATGCGCGGCACGCTGCGCATCATCTACCAGTCGGTCCCGCCCTCGCCGCGCCGTCTGCCACCACTGCGCGATTCGTTCGAAGTGCTGGTGATCGGCCACCTGCGCGAAGAGAAGGACCCGCTGCGCGCCGCCAAGGCCGCGCGGGATTTACCCGCGAACTGCGCATTCGCGTCGTGCATTTCGGAATGGCGTATGACACGCACTGGGCTGAGGCAGCAAAGGCGGAAACAGCGGCCGATGCCCGCTGTCAATGGCCGGGCAAAGTGCCAGGCTGGATGGTGCGGCGCGCGTTGGCGCGCGCGCCGTTGATGGTGCTGAGCTCGATTATGGAGGGCGGCGCTAATGTCGTTTCCGAGGCGCTGGTGGCCGCGGTGCCGATTCTTGCGTCGGCAATTCCCGGATCCGTCGGACTGCTTGGGTGCGAGTATCCCGGCTATTTCCCGGTTGGCGACACAGCGGCGCTGACGGCACTGCTGTCCCGCGCCGAAACCGACGAGACTTTTTTGGATTCCCTCCGCCGGCACCGCGCCGCACGTGCTGCACTGTTCTCGCCCGAGCATGAGCGTGACGCATGGCAAGCATTGCTGCACGAACTCAGCGGTGCAGCACGATCGGCTCCAGTTGATCGCGCAGCGGCCTGACCGTGCCAATGATCGCCGCTCGCTGGTAACCGAGTTGTCGTAGCTCAGCCAAACAGGCATCGGCCTGATCGCCAGGAATGCTGGCCAGCAGGCCACCCGCGGTCTGCGGATCGAAGATCAGCGGAAAAAGATCGTCCTGCGCAAACGCATTGACGTTGCGTAGCGCGCGCCGCAACCGCACATTCTGTGGCTGCAGCGAACTGAATATGCCAAGGCGCACCGTATCCACCGCACCGTCCAGCAGCGGTATCGCGGACAGCATCAATTCGACATCCACTTCGGACGGCTTGGTCATCTCCACCAGATGCCCAAGCAAACCGAAACCGGTCACGTCCGTGCACGCGGTGGCGCCGCGCTGGTGCACACACAATGCCGCTGCGCGATTGGACTGCACCATCGATTCGAGTGCTGCGTCGATCCAGCGCCCCTTCGCCTTCCGCCGCATATCCGCGGCGAACAGGGTGCCGGTGCCGAGCGGCTTGGTCAGGATCAGCCGATCCCCGGGGCGCATGCCGCCCTTGCGCAGCAGGCGTTCTCGATCGGCCAGGCCGTTCACCGCGAACCCCATGGCGAGCTCCGCGCCTTCGCTGGTGTGGCCGCCGACCAGTGCGGTCTCTGCCTCGTTCAGCACCTTCATCGCACCGGCCATGAGCTGCGACAGTTGGTCCTCCACTTTCGCTTCCAGGCCGAACGGCACGGTGACGATCGCGAGCGCGGATTGCGGCTCACCGCCCATGGCAAAAATGTCGCCGAGGCTGTGATTGGCGGCGATCTGGCCGAATAGATAGGGGTCGTCGATAAACGAGCGGAAATAGTCGACGGTGTGGACCGTGACTTTGCCCGCCGGCACCGCAGCGACTGCAGCATCGTCCGGCGCATCGAGGCCGATGAGAATGTCGGGCCGGCTGTAAGGGTGAAGCTGGCTCAGCGCGCGATCGAGCACGGTGCTGCCGACCTTGGCACCACAGCCGCCGCAACGCATGGCAATGGCGGAGATTTCCTTGATCGCTGCACTATCAGCAACACCGCTGGCGACAACCGGCTGTTGCGCCAGCGCCATCTCCGGCAGCTCGCCGTACTTGCGCATGAAGCGGCGGTCGATCTGGTCTTTCCACCGCCATACCCAGCTTCCTTCCAGAGCCCAGTTGCCGCGTGACGCCACAGCATATTTGTCACCCGTGGTGATCAGGCTGAGGAAGCGGCGCTGCGGCCGAAACGGGCGCAGCGTCTTGCCGCTCAATGCACGACGCAGATTGTCCGCCAGCGGCCGACCTTGGCGCACTGCAAACACGCCGGATTTGGGCCGCGGGTGCTGCTGCACCGACGCGATGTCGCCGGCTGCGAACACTGAGGGATGCGACACCGATTGCAGCGTGTCACTAACAGCAATGAAGCCCTGCGCATCCACCTGCAGTCCGCACGCGGCCAGCCAAGGTGCGGAACCCGCGGCCGTCACCCAGAGGATTTCGTCAAGTGCATGTTCTGTGCCGCGCGCCGTCAGCAGGCGGCCTGGCCACACTTCGGCAACCGGATCGCCCGCGAATACCTGCACGCCGCGTTCACGCAGCACCCGTTCGAACATGCCGCGGGCACGCGGGTTGTGACCGGAGAGAATCCCGGTCGTGTCGCAGAACAACGAATACGACATGTGATCATCGCGTCGGCCGCGTGCGCGCAGCTCCTCGCGCAGACGATACTGCACGGCGAGCAGCATCTCGACGCCGCCGGCGCCGGCGCCGACGACGCCGATCCGCACGCCGTTGTTTCGGCGGAGCACGCGCTCGACCAGCGCCTCCCAGTGCGCCATGAACTGGTTGATCGGCTTCACCGGTACGACATTGCCGCCAGCACCCGGAACGTCCGAGGTGCGCGGTGTCGAACCGATATTGATCGAGACGATGTCGTATTTGACTGGCGGCCGGCCACGGCAATGAACCGCCTGACCGGCCAGATCCAGGTGGACCGCCTCATCATGATAAAAGCGCGCACCGGAGAACCGACAGAGCGGAGCGAGATCGATATGCGCTTCGTCGAACGTGTAGTGGCCGGCAACCAGGCCCGGTAGCATGCCGGAATACGGGGTGTGCACCTCACGGCAGATCACCGTCAGGCGGACGCCGGGTATCGGGAGCATGCCGAAGCGCTTCAGCACGGCGACATGACTGTGCCCGCCGCCAACGAGCACAAGATCCTTGACGACGGGTTGCGAGTTAGTCTGCATGATCTCGGTTTGTCAGCGCTGATGCGTTGCGGGTCCGGTCGGTTCGTCGCGCTCGATCCACCCGGAAAGCGGTGACCGAGCTAGATTGACGCGATATCACTATTCGCGGGCAAGATCTGCGTTTCGTCGGCACCTTTGCCGGTCATTCCAAGCCGAATCCGTGCTGATGCCAACCGTCCGTGCCACCACGGAGAATGGTGACATCTTGCAAGCCGGCCGCAATCAGCGCGGCCGCGGCACGTGCGGAACGCCGATCGGTCTTGCACACAACGACGATCGGTCGCCGAAGTGCGGCAAGTTCCTGGATGTGGCTCGGCACTTCCGCGAGCGGCACATTGCGTGCGCCCGGAAGATGGCCGGGCGGCGACATGAACTCCTCCGGTTGCCTGACGTCGACCAGCACCAGGCGATCGCCGGCGATCACGCGACGCTGCAACTCCTGGGATTCGATCCATCCGGGTTGCGGCAAGCGGGATCCTCGGAATAGCCGGGACAGAACATTGTTCATCGCGAGCTCTCCTAGGGCATTCACCCTGTCACGATCGTGTGGCGAGGTCTGTATAGGCCGGAGGGATATTTGGCTATCCTTCCGGTCTCCGCCCTCGGAGCTCGTGGCACAAGCCTGCGCTGCGAACCGCCGTATCAGCGATCCCCTGATTGGCGCAATTGAACATTCTGCAGGTACCGCGGTGTTGAATCGAGAGCCCGGCAGCTATTGCGGACAGCATCGCAACACGACGCACCGGAGCCAAAGCATGGCCGGCCCCCGTGCGTCATGGTCCCTATCCGCGGCGGTGACCGCTGCTCACATGCGTCGCCTGAAGAGCCGACACACCAACGGCGTGACAATCGCGCTGTCTCTGGTCTATCCAGCCACCGGGGAGACTGCATAAACTATAGTCAAATCGACGGGCACGGTCTCCGGTAAGCTCGCAACCCGCCGCAGCCCGTTTCCTAACGTTCTGTCGCATGCAATGAAGGCCCGCGAGAAGGAATACAAACGAGAACAGGCCAGGGCGAACATCGCATCGAACCCGGTCCAAAGGAGGATGCCCATGGCAACAGCACCCCAGCGCACGACCCAACCTGACCACGTATTGCTCCTGGTCGCGACGCGCAAAGGCGCCTTCATCCTGCACGCAGACGCCACCCGCGAAACCTTCGCGATCCACGGCCCGCGTTTCCTCGGCCACGTCATCCATCACCTCGTGCTGGATCCGCGCGACCGCCGCACCATGCTGATGGCGGCGAGTACGGGCCATCTCGGCCCGACCGTATTCCGATCGACCGATTTCGGCGAGACCTGGCAGGAGGCGGAACATCCGCCGCAATTCCCCAAAGCGGCTGTCGGCCAGCGAGCGCGCGCGGTCAATCACGTGTTCTGGCTCACCTCGGGGCACGAGAGCGAACCGGATGTCTGGTACGCGGGCACCTCGCCGCAAGGATTGTTCCGCTCGGAGGATGGCGGCCGGCGCTGGGAAGGCGTCGCCGGCCTCAACAACCATGCGATGCTCGACACCTGGACCGGTGGCGAGCAAGACGGCACGCCGGACGGCCCTAAACTGCACTCGGTGCTGATCGATCCGCGCAACCGCAATCGGATGTATGTCGGCATGTCCGGCGGCGGGTTCTTCGTCAGCGACGACAGGGGCGCGCAGTGGCGGCCGCTCAACAAAGGCTGCCGCGCCGATTTCTTCCCCGATCCGTACCCGGAATACGGTCAGGACCCGCATCGCGTCATGCTGCATCCGCTGCGACCGGATCGGCTGTACCAGCAGAACCACTGCGGCATATATCGCATGGACCTGCCGGACGAAACCTGGGTTCGCATCGGCGAAAACATGCCGGCTGACATCGGCGACATTGGCCTGCCGCTGGCGTTGCATCCGCGCGATCCGGATACAGTCTGGGTGATTCCGATGGACGGCTCGACAGTGTGGCCGCGCGTCAGCCCCGGCGGTCGTCCGGCGGTATATGCGACGCGCGACGCGGGTGCGAGCTGGCAGCGATTAGATGAAGGGCTGCCGAGAGAGCAGGCGTGGTTCACGGTGAAGCGCCAATCGTTCAGCGCTGATCCGCTGACGCCGGTGGGTCTCTATTTCGGGACCACATCCGGCGGTGTGTGGGCCAGCACCGATGAGGGCGCACACTGGCGCTGTCTCGCGCGCGATCTGCCTGAGATCTACGCTGTGGAGGCAGCGCTGACATGAGTACCGTCGCGGTGCGCCTGGCGGCGCTGCTGCAAAGCTACACGCGCGGCGTGCCGGAACTACAGGCAAACGGTGAAACACTCGGGCAAGTGCTGGACGATCTCGAACGGAGATTTCCCGGCATTCGATTTCGGGTGGTCGACGAGCAGGACCGGGTGCGGCGGCATATGCGGTGTTTCGTGAACGAATCGGATGCGCGGACGATCGCCGTGCCGGTGCGCGACGGCGATGAGATCTACATCGTGGGGGCGCTATCCGGGGGTTAGCATCACCGCCGGTTCGCGTCGTTGCGAGGCCCGCAGCACCCAAGCGTTCCCTGCGGGAGATCGCGTCGACGCCGCGCGCCTCGCGATGACGTCAGTGAGTGGCGAACCGCACCATCAGATCCGCCATACCGTTCTTGAACCCGAACGCTCGCAGCACGCGATCCAAGAACCCACGCCAATCCAGCCCCGCTGATGCCGGCCGCGCCGCGCCCGCCGGCCCAACCGCAGGGACCGCGCCAGCGCCTGCGGCGTCTCCTCTAGCACCGCCGTGCGCTGCTGCTCCGGCAGCGTCATGAAGCCGGGCACGATGAACTGCACGCGGATTGTCACGCTGCGCGCGGCTGGCAGCTTGGCGGCGGTCCGTCGCACAGCATCCCCTTGCGGCGCATAGACGATCGCCGCGCCATACAGTCCACAGTTCAGGTCCGACTTCGGCCCGTCGTCGAACGACGCACCGACCGCCGGCTTCAGCGCCAACATGGCGCCGATCGCTTGCTCTGCGGTCAACCCGCGCAGCGTCACCACCGGCACGAGCGAGTCACCGCGGCGCTGCACTTCCAACGCCGCGCGAGGACGGCCGGCGGCGGGTGGCAGCACCCAGCTCTGATGCCGCATCAGACAGTCGCCAGGCTGTTCGCAGGACACCACCGAGGATCCGATCGTGTGAGCGTCCGCCAAGGCGCGGCCGGCGCTCGGCAGCATGAGGCAGATCAGCGCGGCCAGGCACCGCCGCGATGGCCTCCGGTCGCCTTCCCCTCAGGAACGAATCCGTTTGCAGGAACCCTCCCCTTCCGTATCACGCGGATATCTGCAAGCGTGAGAGAATGAACGACGCCATCCAGACAGACCCGCTTGCATTACACCGGTCGCTGCTGACGCTCGACAGCCACATCGACATTCCATGGCCCACCGGTCCCGGTCCCTTCGAGGACGGACGCCGCTGCGTCGATCTGCCGAAGATGGAGCGCGGCGGTCTCTGGGTCGGCTGTTTTGTCGCTTATGTGCCGCAGGCCGCGCGTTCGCCGGAGACGGAGAACGCGGCGTTCGAGCGCGCGATAGCCATGCTGCAGACGATCAACGCGATGGGTCGTACCGAGTCCGGCATCACCGCACGCATCGCGAGCAGCGTCGCGGCGATTGAGGCAGCGCGGCGTGATCGCGTACTGGCCGTGGTGCCAGTGGTGGAGAACGGCTTTGCGATGGGCACCGACCTGTCGCGGCTGGCGCGGTTTCGCGCGTTGGGGGCGCGCTACCTGACGCTGACGCACAACGGACACAACGCGCTGGCGGACTCCTGCAATCCACGCCAGGACCTGAACGATGCACCCGAGGAGCATGGTGGGCTGTCGGCGCTCGGCCGCGCTGCGATCGCTGAATTGAACAGATTGGGGATGATGGTGGATGTCGCGCATGTCTCGCGCACGTCGATGCTGCAGGCGGCGGACGTCTCGCGCACGCCGATCGTGTCGACACATTCCTGCATCAAGGCGCTGTGCGATCATCCCCGCAACATGGACGACTCACAGTTGGACGCCCTGCGCGACGTGGGTGGCGTGATCCAGATCACCGCGGTACCGTCGTTCCTGAAGAAGGACGCGAAGGCGGACCAGGTAACCACCGCTGACTTCGCCGACCATGTCGATTACGCGGTGCGGCGGATCGGCCTGGATCACGTTGGCATATCGTCGGATTTTGATGGCGGCGGCGGGTTCGCCGGCTGGATGAACGCCGGCGACAGCGCCAACATCACAGCCGAGCTACACCAGCGCGGCTACGACCGTAGCGCGCTTGCCGCGCTGTGGGGCGGTAATTTTCTGCGCGTGATGCGTATTACGGAGGAGAAGGCGGGATGACTCTCCCCACATCATGCCGACGCGGGCCGGCAGTCACGACCCTTCTTCATGCGGGCCCGAAAGTCGTGAATCGCGAGTCCCCGACCAGTTCGCCGGGGCAGACTGCGCCCGCCATGATCCGGAGGCCCGCGCTGACGCACCGGACCATGTCACGATGACCCGCACCGTGCGCCTGCCCGATGGCCTCGAGGTGCCCGCGCTCGGGCAGGGTACTTGGCACATGGGTGAAAGCGGCCGATTGAAGCAGCCGGAAATCGCGGCGCTGATGCTCGGCATCGACCTCGGCATGACGCTGATTGACACCGCCGAGATGTACGGCAACGGCGGCGCCGAAGAGATGATCGCTGACGCGATCGCCGGCCGACGCGACGAGCTATTCCTCGTCAGCAAGGTCTATCCGCATAACGCCTCGCGAACCGGTGTGCCGGCGGCCTGCGAGCGCAGCCTGAAGCGGCTGCGCACCGACCGCATCGATCTCTATTTGTTGCACTGGCCGGGCAGCCATCCGTTGTCGGAAACCGTGGAAGCATTCGAAGCGCTGAAGGCGGCCGGCAAGATCCATTATTGGGGCGTATCGAACTTCGACACCGCCGGGATGAGGCAAGTGTCATCGCTACGAAACGGCACGGCGTGCGCCACCGACCAAGTCTTGTACAACCCCGACACGCGCGGGATCGAATTCGATCTTCTGCCGTGGTGCGCGCGTCAGTCCATGCCAATCATGGCCTATTCGCCAGTCGGCCAGGGTGGGCGGCTGCTGCGTTCCAAGGCCCTGGCCTCCATCGCGAAGCGCCACGACGCCACGCCAGCGCAGATCGCCATCGCCTGGAGCCTGCGCACCGGGTCGGTGATCTCGATCCCCAAGGCGACCAATCCCGCACACGTGCGCGAGAACGCCGCCGCCGGCGCCATCATGCTGACGGCCGAAGACCTGGCCGAGATCGACGCGTCGCATCCACCGCCGCGGAGCAAGCAGGGCCTGGACATTCTCTAGCCGGTCGAGCGCTGCGATCGCGGTTCGGCCGCTGCGGCTGGTGATCTACGAGCACAGGCAGCGCGCGGCCATTCCCCCGGCCACATGCGCATGCTACCGCGACCGCGCAATGAAACGACTGCTGCGGCACCCTGTCGTCCAGGCACTGCTGGCCCGGCTGCTGGGCCGCTACCTCGCCTTCGCACTGGCCACCACTCGCTGGCGCCTCGAGGGTGCAGAACACCTTGACGCCCTGGTCGGCGGCGCGCCGACCATCGTCGCGTTCTGGCATTGCCGCTTGCCCCTGATGCCGATGCTGTGGCTGCTCGTGCGCCGCCGGCCACAGTACCGGCCGCGCCGCGTGCACGTGCTGGTTAGCCACCATGCCGACGGACAGTTCATCGGCAACGTCATCCGTCGCTTCCAGATGGAGACCGTGGCGGGCTCGTCTTCGCGGGGCGGTGCCGCTGGGCTGCGCAGCATGATGCGGTTGCTGCAGAGCGGCGATCTCGTGGCGATCACCCCGGATGGTCCACGCGGACCGGCCGGAGAAGCCGCGCCGGGCACGGCGCAGCTCGCCGGGTTGGCGGACGTGCCGGTGCTGCCCTGCGCGGCGCAGACAACACGCCATTGGGCGCTGCGCACCTGGGACAGCATGTTGGTGCCAAAGCCGTTCGGCCGCGGTGTCGTGGTGTGTGGACCGCTGATCCACATCACGCGCAAAGGATGGGCGGACGCGGTCCCGGCGATCGGCGCGGCGCTGACGGCGGCGGCCGATCTTGCCGACCGGCTGTGCGAGGCATGAGCCTGTCGGCACGGATCTGGGCTGGCACCGCTACGCTCGCCGCGCCGGGCCTTCGTGTGCTGCTGCGGCTGCGTCTCGCGCGCGGCAAGGAAGCGCCAGGCCGGCTGAACGAACGCCGCGGTATCGAGCCGACGCGACGCCCGCTCGGCCGGGTGCTCTGGCTGCACGCCGCGAGCGTAGGGGAGACCGCATCGGTTCTGCCCGTGCTGCTACGACTTCTGCAGGATATGAGCGACCTGACGGTATTGTTCACCACGGGAACGCTAACCGCAGCCGCGCTCTTGGCACAGCGGCTGGCGGTGGAGGGGCAGCATCGTGTTCTGCACCGCTTCGTGCCGCTGGACGTGCCAGCCTGGGTTGCGCGGTTCCTCGACCACTGGCGGCCCGATGCGGCGGCATTCGTCGAGAGCGAGCTCTGGCCCAATCTGCTCGCCGCCTGCAAGGCCCGGGGCATCCCGTTGATGCTGTGCAACGCCCGCATGTCCGCCCGGAGCTTTGCCCGCTGGCAGCGCACACCGCAGTTTGCCCGCGAAATCCTCAGCATGTTCCTGCGCATTCAGCCGCGCAGCGAGGAGGACGCGAGGCATCTGCGCCGCCTTGGCGCCGCGAACCTGGACCCGCCTGCCGACCTCAAATTCGCTGCGGCGCCGCTGCCGGTCGACGATGCCGAGCTGGTGCGGCTGACCGAGCTGCTCAAGGGACGGCCGTTGTGGCTGGCGGCGAGTACGCATCCCGGCGAGGAGGCCGTCGCATGCGCGGTACACCGCGCTCTGGTGGAGCGTCATCCGGACCTGCTGACCATCGTCGCGCCGCGACATCCGGAGCGCGGCGCGACGATCGCGGTGGAGGCGGCGCCGCTCACCACCCGCCGCCGCAGCCAGGGCGAAGCGCCGCCAGAAGCTGGCATCTGGATCGCCGACACGCTGGGCGAAATGGGCCTGTGGTACCGCCTCGCCCGCATCGTGTTTGTCGGTCGCAGCCTGCTTCCACCCGGCGGCGGGCAGAACCCGTTGGAGCCCGCACGGTTGGGCTGCGCGATCGCCGCCGGTCCGCACACCGCGAATTTCGCGGAGCATGTGGTGCTACTGCGGCGGGCCAATGCGCTTGAGGTGGTGACCGACGCGTCCGCGCTCACCGACTTCGTTGCAGCAAAGCTTGGCGATCCTCAAGCGGTCCGCGCGATGGGGTGCCGCGCAGGAGCCGCTGTGCGGCACCATAGCGATGTGGTGGTGCGTACGGCGGGCGCGCTGCGAGCGTTGCTTGACCGGTGCGGTTGAGATGTGGCGGGCGCCGGCATTCTGGCAGTGCGACGGTACGTTGCCGCGGCTATTGTCGCCGCTCTCGGCGGCTGTCGCCGGTGTCACCGCGCTGCGCATGCGGCGTCGCGGGTGGTA
>JASHVB010000429.1 GCA_030039695.1 Acetobacteraceae bacterium | reverse complement strand
GGATAGCGCAGTGGAAAATCCGCCGCCTGCCGTCGAGCGACGGCAACGGCCGTCCGGGAGCAGATTGAGGCCCAAAAGATGATCGGGAGGCGGACATGACGGCAAGCGTGATCGACATCGCGGATTACCGCAGGCGCAAAAGCGAGGCTCCGACGCGAGCCAACCCGGCGCCCGACATTGAATTGCTGACCTTCTGGCCCACGTTCTATGCCTTTGGCTGGTTCGTGGTACCCGTGATGATGCCGATCTCCATCGGAGTGCCGGCGCGGTTCTGACGAGAGGAGCAGGTGCGGTTGCCGGACAGGCCCGAGAGCGAAACCAGCAACGAATTGTCCATCAATGTTGGCCGGAATCTTCGCCGGCTTCGCACGCGACAGGGATTTTCGCTGGAGCGGCTGGCGAAAGCCTCCGGTGTCAGCCGTGCGATGTTGGGTCAGATCGAGAACGGCAAAAGCACGCCGACCATTGCGCTGCTCTGGAAAGTTGCCACGGCTTTGGGCGTGCCCTTTGCGACACTGATCACCGCGCGGGACGGTGCCGGCACCGTGGTGCTGCGCAAGGAGCGGGAGAAGCTGCTGACATCGTCGGATGGAAAGTTCAGCTCACGCGCACTGTTCCCGTTCGATGCCGAACGGAATATTGAGTTCTACGAATTGCGTATCGCCGCCTACCACACCGAGCAGGCCGAAGCCCATGCCAGCGGCACGCACGAAAATCTGATCCTTAACAAGGGGGCTGTGGAAATCGCGGTGGGTCGGGAGTTACCGGTGCGGCTGCGGGAAGGCGACGCAATCTTCTTCGAGGCCGACGTGCCCCACGCCTACCGGAACCTGGCCGCCGAGGAGACCGTTCTCTATTTGGTGATGACCTACGTGCAGCCGCTGGGTTAGGCGCGGGCGGCCAAAGGGACCGCCCACCGTGCGCCGTTTTGTTCTACTTCGCCGCCATCGTGCAGCACATCATCGTCATGCCGCCGCAGCACATCATCATCGGCATACCGGCGCTCATCATTGCCGTCATGCGATCGCAGCACTGCTTAAGCATGTCCATGGTCATACCGTCCATTGGCTTCATCTCGCAGGTCATGCCGTCCGGGGCCATGGTGCAGGTCATCGTCGCCATCATCATCGGCATCATGCCGCCCATCATGGGCATCGGCATCATGCCGTTCATCGTGGGCATCATGGGCATCGGCATCATGCCGTTCATCATGGGCATCATGGGCATCGGCATCATGCCGTTCATCATCGGCATCATGCCGCCCATCATGGGCATCGGCATCGGCATGCCGCCCATCATCGGCATGGGCATCTGCATCGGCATCATGGCGAGCATCGCAGTCATTTTTTCTCTCCTTGGGCGTCGTCATGTCGCACAGCTTTTGTGCGATCGGGTGCTGTTGGTGTGATCCACTCCGCCGTGCGCCGCAACGCAGATTCGGGGCCGCGGCTCGTTTTCCTCTGCTGCGGCAGCGGGTTCGCCGTCATCGTGGAGGGAATGGCGATTATCGTGGAGAGTCCTCCGTTATGACGGAGGGAGACCTCTCACGACGAAGCCGCGCGGGCGCGTCGTTCCGACGCGATCCGACCCTAAACGAGGTAGTAGAGCCGGTCGGACGCGACGGAGCCGGCGCGGGCCAGCTCCGCCCGGATGCGGCGGATCGCCGCCAAGGTCGCCGAGTCCTCGTCGATGCCCTGTGGAAAGATCCGTGCTTCAGGCAGCCAGACGTGAAAATCCAGCCGCCGGAAGGCATCGAGCAAGTCAGCCCGCAAGCCGGCAAGCCACACCGTCAACCCGTCCTCCTGCGCCGCGCGGAGGAAGCGTTCGAACGATCGCAGGCTCACCACATCGGGGTTACGCACGCGCTTTAACCGCAACATGACATGGTCAACGCCTTCGGTCTTCGCTCGCTGTCCGATCGCCGCGAGCGTGCGATCGAGCTCCGGTGCTGCCCCAAAGAACAGTTCGCCTTCCAAATCGAACAATAGGAACCCGGTGTTGGGCGGATCTGATGCCACCTTCTCCCGCACGACATCCTGTGCATCGACGATCAGCTCGGTGGTTTTCAGTCTTGCTGCACGCGGTACGAACAGCAGGACTGACAGCGCGACCCCGGCGAGGATCGCCTGATCGAGGCCGAACGTCAGCGCAACCGCCGCGGTGACGGCGACGATGACGGCGTCCATGCGCGAGGCACGCACGGTATAGGCGAGCTGCTTCAGGTCGATCAGACGCGTGGCGGTCAGGATCAGCAATGCGCCCAATGCCGGCCGGGGCACAAAACGGGCGAGCGGCGCAAGGATCAGCACGGCCACCGCGACGAAGCCGGCCGTGAACAGGCCAGAGACGCGGGTCGCAGCACCCGCCTGGAAGTTGATGGCCGAACGCGACAGCGAGCCCGATCCGGGGAGGCAACGGAAAAATCCGCCGGCGAGATTGGCGAGTCCTTCCGCCAGGCATTGCTGGTTGAAGTCAAGAGGTTGCCGCGTTTGGAGGGCAATCGATTTGGCGATCGCCAATGCCTCCAGCAGTCCGAGCAATGCGATTGCGGCGCTGTCGGAGGCGAGATCCACGGCCCAGGACAATTTTACGACCGGAATATGCGGCAGCGGCAAGGCCCTGGGCACCGCACCGGCGATGCCGATCGCTGTCTTGCCGTCCACACCCGGGATCGTCCAGCCGGCGAGCCACGTTGCCAGGCCGACCAGCACCAGCACCACGAGCATGTCGAAGCGCGGCAGGCGATAGTGCAGCACCAGGCGCCGCGCCAATAACGCCAGCAAGAGCGTCGCAATAGTCGTGACCGCCGCCCTGGCATTGACCGGATCGCCGGTGGTGAGCGTCAGCCAGAACCGGTACAATACGTTTTGCGCACCGGTGCCCATATCGCGCACGCCCAGTGCGTTGCTGACCTGGCCAATGGCGAGCAAGAACGCGGCAGCGCTCATGAAGCCGAGGATGACGGATTCGGAGATGTAGCGTGTCAGGTCGCCGAGACGCAGCACCGCGATAACGATCTGGATCGAGCCGACCATGATGCCGAGGAGGAACATTGCCTCGGCCGCCTCTATCCGTTGATCCGGATCGAAACTCGACAGGGCGGACAGCACAACCAGCGAAATCGCACTGGTCGGCCCATTGATCAGATGCGAGGACGAGCCGAACACCGAAGCAACGAAGGTGACGACGATCGCTGAGAACAGGCCGTAGCGCGGATCGACACCTGCAAGCAGGGCATAGGCCATGCCTTGCGGCAACGAGATCGCCGCGACCGTCAAGGCGGCGATCACGTCGTGCCGGAAGGCCTCGTGGCTATAACGGATCATGGAGGCTGTCCGCTGAGGATGGACTCGATGATACCATTCTCGCCGAAGAACTTGTCGTTGGCCTCGCCCCAGTCCGGCGTGATCGCGGTAGCGCAGATCATCTGCACCTGCGGGAACGTCACGCAGGCTTCGCGCGCGGCCTCCGGGTGGAATGTCCGATACCGCAGGCGGGCAGTGGTTTTCTGTGCCTCGTCGCTGAACAAGAATGAAAGATCGGCCTTGGCTCCGGCGGTCACGCCATCCCGGATGGCGGCAGCGTCGAGCCAGGCGACACAGGGTTCGGCAAGGATGCTCACCAGTGGGTCGACGATTTGCGGCCCGTCTCTGGGTCCCGCGACCTCACGCAAGGCTTCGTCTTCCGACGTCAACTGAACATCACCACTTTTCATCAGCGCGAAGCGGATACTGGCACCCCGTGCACCCTGATCGTAGGCCGGCAGATGCTGATACAGTGCGTACCGGGAGGCGCACGCGCCGGCCTCGCTGCGGCCATGGATGACGAGCGCAGCTGAGGCGGCAAGAGCAACCGGTTCGCCGTTGCCGAACGCTCGCGGATCGGGGGTAACGATCTCCACATCTTGCTGTAGCAGATCGGGCCAGCCATTGATGCCGCGAGGATTATCCTTTCGCACCACGAAGACAATGGTCGACGCGTAGCGCGACGCATGGTTCGGCATCCGATCCGCCCGGTTGGCCGCCATCAGTCCGCGTCTGCACAGAGCGTCAATCTCGGGGGAGATGCCAAGCGTCACAACGTCAGCAGGATGCGCACCACTGATGACCTGCCCACCTGATCGGATGGGCGGCCATGCGACTGAACGACGACGGATGCTCGTCTGTCGCTTTTTCATAGGATGCGACGAAGATCGGGTTGAGTGCCTGATACAAGTCTCGGTCGGGATGGTCGGAGACGTTGATCAACTGTTGCGCGGCAGTGCGGGGCGGATTGCAGACAGAAACCAGGACGGGCGCCGTGACCACCGCTGCCAAAACCATCGCAGCGCGCCACAAGCGCCTGGGGCGAAGTGGGTCATCCCGCGATCATGCACCACGTGCCCCGCAACGACCGGCCATCGACTCGATCCTGGAGTTGCGGTGGCGTAGCATTACCGGAACCTGGTTGTGTCGGCTTGTTGTTCCAAGCGAAACACCGGACCGGTCGGGCAGTTGCATGACCGCAACCCGACCGGCCCGTCGCGCTTCAGTAGTCGAGATCGCCGCCGCCAGCCGGCGCTGCCGGCGTTTTCTTGTCAGGCGCCTCGACGACCAGGGCTTCTGTGGTCACCAACAGCCCGGCAACCGAGGCGGCGTCCTGCAACGCCGCCCGTACCACCTTGGTTGGATCGATGATCCCCGCTTCGACAAGATCCTTGAACTCGCCCGCCTGCGCGTCGAAGCCCCACGAATATTCATCTTTGTCGAAGGTCTTTCCGGCGATCACCGCCCCGTCTTCACCGGCATTCTCGGCAATCTGGCGCAGCGGCGCCAGCACTGCCTTACGCACAATCTCGATGCCGAAGCGCTGATCGTCGTTGTCGGCTCTGAGCTTGCTCAGGATCAAGCTGGCGCGCGCCAGCGCCACGCCGCCGCCGGGTACGATGCCTTCCTCGACCGCTGCCCGGGTGGCGTTCAATGCGTCATCCACCCGATCCTTGCGTTCTTTCACTTCGACCTCTGTCGATCCGCCAACACGGATCACAGCGACGCCTCCGGCCAGTTTCGCCAGCCGTTCCTGCAGCTTCTCGCGATCGTAGTCGGAGGTGGTTTCCTCGATCTGGGCACGGATCTGCGCCACCCGGCCTTGGATAGCGGGCTTCTGGCCGGCGCCATCGACCACGGTGGTGTTCTCCTTCTCGATCACCACGCGTTTCGCGCGACCGAGTTGCGGGAGTTTGACGTTTTCGAGTTTGATGCCGAGGTCCTCGCTGATGACCTCGCCACCTGTCAGGATCGCGATGTCTTCCAGGATCGCCTTGCGACGGTCGCCGAAGCCGGGTGCCTTGACTGCGGCGACTTTCAGCCCCCCGCGCAGCTTGTTCACCACCAGGGTCGCGAGCGCTTCGCCCTCGACGTCCTCGGCGATGATCAACAGCGGCCGGCCCGCCTGGACGACGCTTTCCAGCAATGGCAGCAACGGCTGCAAAGTCGACAGCTTCTTTTCGTGGATCAGGATGTAGGGCTGATCCAGGTCGGCTATGAGCTTCTCTGCATTGGTCACGAAATAGGGCGAGACATAGCCGCGGTCGAACTGCAATCCTTCGACGACATCGAGTTCGGTTTCGACGCCCTTCGCCTCCTCGACCGTGATCACGCCATCGTTGCCAACCCGCTGCACGGCGTCGGCGATGATCTTGCCGATGCTCGCCTCGCCGTTCGCGGAAATTGAGGCGACCTGGGCGGTTTCCGCCGGCGTGGTGATCTTCTTTGTCCGCTTCTTCAGCTCGGCAATTACGGCCGTGACACCCTTGTCGATGCCTCGCTTCAGATCGAGCGGATTGACCCCAGCGGCGACCGCCTTGGCACCTTCACGAACGATCGCCTGTGCGAGCACCGTCGCCGTGGTGGTGCCGTCGCCGGCGACATCGTTGGTTTTGCTGGCGACTTCGCGCACCAGGTTGGCGCCGAGATTCTCGAATTTGTCGGCCAGCTCGATCTCCTTGGCGACGGTAACACCGTCCTTGGTGATGCGCGGCGCGCCGAAGCTCTTATCGAGTACCACGTTGCGGCCTTTCGGTCCCAGCGTGACCTTCACCGCGTCGGCGAGGATATCGACACCGCGCAGCAACCGCTGGCGGGCATCCCCACCAAACCGTACGTCCTTGGCAGCCATGGATAGTCTTCCTGATTGTTGGATGGATTGGATGGCCAGCGCTTACGCGGCCTTGCGGGATGGCTTCGCGGCGCTCTCGATGACCCCGAAAATGTCGGACTCCTTCACGATCAGCAAATCTTCGCCGTCGAGTTTGACCTCGGTGCCGGACCACTTGCCGAACAACACGCGGTCGCCCGGGCGCACCCCCAGTGGTACGAGTTTTCCATGTTCGTCGAGGATTCCGGGGCCAGCGGCGACAACCTCCCCCTCTGTTGGCTTCTCTTGTGCCGTGTCCGGAATGATGATGCCGCCAGCGGTTTTTTCCTCAGCGGACAGCCGACGGACTACGACCCGGTCGTGCAAGGGACGAAAACTCGCCATGTGAAAGGCTCCTGAAGTGCTGGTGGAAGCGGCGTACACGCCGCGCGCGCCGGTTGATGCGAGCGGAAAGGGGCAACAGCGCAACTTGCGGCGCCGATGCCGAACTGGGTACAGGGCGTGGTCATGGTTTCTCCTCTTAGCCCTCGGTTGGATTAGTCACGCATTAACAAAGTGGATTATATATCAAACATACGATACATGGCATTACATATCCCTATATAACGTCCGTCAAGGGGTATAAGAGGGGCGCGGGCGGGGGCCGGTCTGGCGCGCCGGCAGCCTTCCAGACGAAGACGGTGGTGAAGAGCTTCGTGCCGAATTTCCGCGGATCGGTGGAAGGGCTTATGCACGCCGATCAGCTTGATATCGGAGATATGGACAGCCGGCTCCTTCTCCAACGCTGGCGCGGACGGTGGTTGGTGATACGTGTGTGTTCGCAGCATTGCGGCAGGCCTGTGGCGGGCAGCGCGGCATATTGTGCGAACACGCCCCGAGGTCGGCCGCATCGTTCGTGACGCGCTCTGCCTCCTCCAGGATCTCCACATTGGATCGGCGTCGGCGATGACGTCGATCCCACCTGCCTTCGCTACCGCGGTTTGCGGCTTCTCGGCGGTGCCATCTCGCAGAGCAGCGGGCCTATTCAGCCGCGATCGGTGCCGTCTCCCGTGCTTCGGCTTCAGGCGTGTCGAAAAAGCCGAGATACGTCTTACCGATGATTTCGTGTGCCGTGTTGCTGCTCGGCGGGTGAAAGCTGCCGGCGCGCACGTCGCGATACAGCCGTTCCAGCTCGTTGGTGCGGAACAACGAACTCGCCCCGGCGACCTTGGTGGCAAGGTCGACGACTTCTCGCGCGGTGTCGGCGGCGAATAGTTTGGCGGCGAGAATCTTCGCCGCCCAGCGCGGCCCGTGGTCCACACCGTTCCACCAGTCGTTCGCCACGCGCTCAATCAGTGCCTGGATCGCATCGAGTTTCACGGCGGCCTCGGCGATGCTCGACTGCGTGAGCGGGTGATGCGCGTAGGTCTTGCCGCCCAGCGCCAGGGAGTTGCGCCGCCGCGCGCCGGCAACCGCAAGGTCGAAGGCGCGTTTGGCGACGCCATAGTAGACGCTGCTGATCCCGGAGATCGCCCAGCCGAATATGCCGTCGATGAAAGGATCGGCCGGAGGCCCGGCCGGCAACACCCGAAGCACATGTTCTGGCGCCGCGACGGCACCCTCGAGCAAAGTGTCGTCACTGCGGGTCGCACGCACGCCGAGCGTGTCCCAGGTTTCAACCGTATGAACACCGGCGGCATTACGCCGGATGAAAGCATGCACCACCTTCAACTGCGTTGGATCCGACTTGTCGAGGCCGTGAACGCCGAGCCAGTCCCAGACCGGTGACAGTGAGGTGAACACCTTCCGCCCCGTGAACCGGTAGCTGCCATCCTGCTGAGGCACTGCATCGACGAGCGAATATTCGAGCGTAACGTCGTTGCCCGGCTCGCCGTGTCCGGCGGCGAAAATACTGCCGGCGGCGGCTTCCTCCAGTATCCACTGTGCGGACTTGTCGCCGAGCCGCCAGAGATGATTGGCAGTCCCGGTCCAGTAGATGTGCATGTTGAGCGCGAGTGCCGTAGAGGGCGCCCGGTACGCCAGCCGCGCCGCTTCGCGGACATAATCAGGCAGCGTCAGCCCGAGTCCGCCAAGTTCAGGCGGGACGGCGAGCTGCAGGAACCGCGCCTGCTGCAATTCCACGAGGTCCTCATGGAAGAAGCGATTGTCGCGATCGTAACCGGCGGCACGGCTGCCAATGCGAGCCAGCAATGTCTCGTCGAGAACACGGGTGGCCGGCGGCGCCAGCGCCAGATCTGCGCGATTGGCTGCCACGTCGTCCGCTGTCGTTCCGGTCATGGTAAGTCTCCTCGCTGGGTCGCGCAGTGCGTGCCTCGGGCGCGTCATCGAAGGCAGAAATGCCCCTCTCTCACACGTTGATTGCAGGATTCCACGTGTGTGTCGCGTATGCAAGGCAGAACCGCTAACGACAGGGCGTATTAATGCCGGGCTGAGCAAGACAAAGATGCCGAGCACGGCGCGGCCGGGTCCACTATCCGTCTTGGAAGGAGAACCTGCCGTTGGTACGGCGGGTCCCCTTCGTCCATGCGCCCGGGGATGCTTGGTCCTCGGCCTGTGCCAACGGCGCCTCGACGCGACCTTGGCCCCGCTAAGCGGTGACGATCCGGTCGCAAACACCAACGGCGTGCTACGGTGCGATCTGTGCCGACAGCATCGCGGCACGCGCTCCTGGGATTCCAGATCCACAGGAATGGCCGCGTGGCCCTTGCGGAGAATCCCTAAACCGCGGACGCGGCGCGCGTCACCCCGCGTCTCTTCGGCATTGTGACGTCTATCCCCTGCGGGCAAGAAGGTGCCCGAGCGAAGAGCGCTTATAGATTATTTATGCGCCAAACCGATGCTCCTCTCGTGCCCCCTGACATCAACGGGCCCCGGACTTGGGCGAGCGATAGGCGGTTGCCGCCATCAGATGACACCGTGCATAGAGGGTGGAGGATGGACGCACGCGCTATGACACTCTCAAGCACCGATATGACCAAGCCGTTTCTAGCGGGATGAACGGTGCTCTGCCCGACGTTGCCTGGAAGCCTAAGCAAACAGCGGACGCGCACATGCCGCTCACACCCAATCCGACGGAAATCCGGACCGTGCCATCAATCTTGATTGAACCCGGATCGGCATTGATTGATGTTGCGCGTACTATGTGCCTGACGGGCTTCGCGCCGAGGATCGACGTCGAGCTCGTCGCAACGCTGCAGGACAATCTTGGCGAAGCCTGGCGCAGCCAGGCGCATTTCCGTACCGACGATGCTGGCAATGTCGATGTTGCCCGTGCCGTCCCGCACTGCGGCACATGGGAGACCCCCTCGCCGATGGCTGTGGTGTGGTCGATGCAGCCGGATCCCTCCCGGAACGGTCCGGCGGCTGGGCCGGTCGATACCTTGCTCGTCCGGCTCACCGCGAGCGGAGCCGGAAGCCGCGCCGAAGCCACATTCGAGCAACGCTTCGTCGCGCCCGATGTTACGCGCACCGAATTGCAGGGCGAAACCTTCGTCGCAACGCTGTTCACGCCTCCCGGCGAGGGGCCGCATCCGGTAGTCGTGGTGCTGGCAGGGTCCGGCGGCGGGTTGATGGAAGCACGCGCGGCGCTATACGCCGCGCACGGCTACGCCGCACTGGCACTCGGCTATTTCGGTGCACCCGGGCTTCCGGCCTGGATTTCCGGCACGCGGCTGGAATATTTTGAATCCGCCCTGGCATGGGTCCATCGCGCGCTGTCGCCGGCTTATGGGTTCGTCGCCCTTTCCGGTGCCTCGCGCGGTGGCGAGCTCGCGCTCCTGCTGGCAGCGAGCTTTCCGCACGCCGTCAGCGCCGTCGTGGCGTACGTGCCGAGCCCGTTCACCCACGGGGTACTGCAAGCCGGAGGACCGGGCGAGGATCGCCATGCTCCCGCCTGGATCTGGCGCGATCAGCCGCTCCCGGTGTTGAGCCGCGACAATCCCCGCGCGCGCTGGGCGTTGTTCGATGAGGCGCCCCCGCCGCGCCGGCAAACGCCGGCCTTCCTGACGGCGCTTGAGGACGCACAGTCGGCAGCGCGCGCGATGATCCCGTTGGAGCGTATTGCCGGACCTGTGCTGATGATCTCAGGCGCTGACGACGCGCTGTGGCCCTCCGCCCGTTTCAGCGAAATCGCGGCGGCGCATCTTGCTCGCCACAATCATCCCTTCACCGTTCGCCACCTCGACTATGCCGAGGCCGGGCACTCCATCGGATACCCCTACGTGCCAACGACCGTCGTCGCCAAGCCGCACCCCGTTTCCGGACTCGAGCTCGCTTATGGCGGCACGCCAGCAGGGAATGCCCGGGCCGGGGAACAATCGTGGCAAGCGGTGCTGCAGTTTCTCGCAGACGCCGTGCGGGACGCAAAGACGAGGGCTGCGGCATGAACAGCTCTCTGGCTTATGCATCACTGGCGCTGCTGGCTGGCAGCGCCAGCGCTCTGGACAAGGTGACGGTCGCACTGCCCGTCCCGTTGACGGTCACCGATGGCGGCCCGGTCGCGGCCGCCGAGGAACTGGGCCTGTTCCCCTGACGGCATCGCCTCGCTGTACATTGTGTTCCAGGGGGCCGGCGCATTCCTTTCGCAGATTGCGCAGAGGAAGGTGCTCATCGGTCTGCCGCTGACCGCGCCGGTGCTGTCTTCCTATGAGCCTGGCAACGTACCGTTGCCGGTGCAATTCTTCTACATTGCGACGCCCTATAACGGCCTCCAGCTGACCGTGCTGAAGGACGGCCCATTCATACCATCGCCGACTTGCGCGGCCATGCCGTCGGCGTCGGCGCACTGACCTGGGGCACCATTCGACGATTGCTGGCAGCGTTGCGCAGCAGTGGCCTGAAGCGACGCATCGACACCCACATCGTGCCGGTCGGTGTGCTTGGCGCCGGCACGGTCATGCAGAACCGGAACGGCTTCACCAGCCCGGATCCGCCCCCGAGCGTGGCCTTAGCCAGGCGGCTCATACGCCCTGATCGGCGGCAGCATACCGGTAAAGCGCTCGACCTGGACGCAGGTCAGCTGACCGGTGCACCCCTGGCTCAGTCGCGAGGTACCGATGTCCCGTGTCAGCACATTCGGGTTGCCGTGAACACACAGCGGGTTGTCTCCCTCGGGCGTTTCGGGATCGTACCAGGCGCCGGTGGACAATTGGACGACCCCCGGCCGTACGTCATCGCTGAGTACGGCCGCAGCAAGACAAGCGCCGCGATCGTTGTAGAGGCGCACAACATCCCCGTGCCCGATGCCGCGCGCTGCCGCATCCGCCGGGTGAATTCGCATCGGCTCGCGGCCGCGGATTTTGGAGGACGCACTCAACTCGCCAAAATCCAATTGGCTGTGCAGCCGCGTCGCGGGCTGATTGGCGACCAGTTGCAAGGGAAATTTGCGCGCCGCGGCTGACCCATGGCCGTCCGACGGTGGCATCCAGGTCGGATATCCGGGGCAGTCCTGATAACCAAAACCCGCGACGACATGGGAATAGAGTTCAATCCTGCCGCTCGGCGTTCGCAGCGGTGCCTTTTCTGGATCGGCGCGGAAGGCGTGCATCGGCCCGTTGTCCTGCGACGACAGCGGCAAGGCAAGCTCACCGCGCTGCCAGAACTCACCGAAATTCGGCGCATTATATCCCTGCGCGCGTAACGCCGCTGCGGTTTGCTCATAGAGGACGGGCAGCCATTCGGCGGACGTGCGGCCTTCGGTGAACCCCTCGACCGTGCCGAGGTGCTGCGCGAGCCCGGTGAAAATCTCATAGTCGTCACGCGCGCTGGCATAAGGCGTGACCAGGCGATGCATTGCGACGAGCAGTGGATCATACGACGCAGCACCGAGGTCGTCGCGCTCCGCGCTCATCGTGGAGGGAAGCACGATGTCGGCGTGCCGAGCCGTCGCGGTCCAGGCAAAATCATGCACAACGACCGTATGCGGCCGCGCAAACGCCGTTCGAAGGCGGCCAATGTCCTGATGATGATGGAACGGGTTACCACCTGCCCAGTAGACGAGCTTGATGTCGGGATAAGTGAGTTGCTGGCCGTTGTAGTCGAACATCTCGCCAGGACCGCGCAACATGTCGGCAATGCGCGCGACTGGAATGAAGGCGTTGACCGGATTCCGTCCCTGCGAGAACGTGGGAACCGGCACCGCCAGAGCTGGCTTACCGATATTAGCGAGTGCCCCCAGACTATAAGAGAACCCGCCGCCGGGCAGACCAATCTGGCCAAGCATGGCGGCGAGGCCAACAGCGGCCCAAACCGGTTGTTCGCCATGCTCTGCCCGCTGCAGAGAGTGGCTGACCGAAATCAGTGTTCGCTTGCCTGGCAGCATGCGCGCCAGGGCAAGGATCGTGTCTCGTGCTATGCCGGTGATTGCCGAGGCCCAGGCGGCGTCCTTCGGTTGCCCGTCGTTACGACCGAGAAGATAGGCCTCAAAGACCTCGTACCCCTCGCAGTAACGGTGGAGAAACGCCCTGTCATGCGAACCGGCAGCGAGCAGCGAATGCGCCAGGCCCAGCATCAGCGCGGTATCTGTTCCCGGAATGATCGAGACCCAGTCAGCCTCTGCTTCGGTAGGCATGTCACTGCGGATCGGGCTGATCGCGACGAAGCGCGTCCCGCGCGCGCGGGCAGAGGCCAACGCGCCACGGACGATGTGCTGGCTGGTGCCGCCGCCGCTGACCATGGAGTTCTTGGCCGCCATGCCGCCGAATGCGACCACCAGGTCTGTGTGACGCGTGATATCCGACCATAGCACGTCACGGCGGCCGGCATCATCATATTTACCGAGGATATGCGGCAGAATCACCGACGCAGCCCCGGCGCTGTAGGTATTCACCGACCGCACATAGCCGCCAAGCGTGTTCAGAAAACGATGCACCTGGCTTTGCGCGTGGTGGAACCTGCCTGCGCTGGACCAACCGTACGAACCCCCGAAGACCGCGTCGGCACCATAGGTCGTGTAGACCCGCCGCAACTCCGCAGCGAGCAACTCCGACACACGCGGCCAGTCCATGGGCACGAAATCCTCACGGCCGCGGCCACGGCTCGGACCCGGCCCCTGCTCGAGCCAGCCGCGCCGAACCATCGGCTGCGCGACACGCGCCGGATGGCGCAACGCCGACGGAATGTTCTGCAACAGCGGCGATGGATCGGGATCATCAGGATGCGGCGTCACGACCAATCGCCCGGCATGCTGATACGCCGAGAATGCTCCCCAATGCGTGCTGTGCGGCCGCGCCATCGTCTCGACATCAGCCATGCTTATGCGTCCCGTCCGTCTGATTGATGGTGCAGCAGTGCCTGCTGTGCAGAGGATAACAGAGGCTGGGAACACCAACGCCTGTCTCGGGGACATCCCTGTCATGCATGTCAGATACTATCGCCGCTACGCAAGCCGGCTCCGTTCTCCGACGCTCTTCGAGCGGCACTCTCCGGGGAGGTGGGGCAGCCACGAGTCCCAATGCGACACTCTACAACCATCGAAGTGGACGGCATTTTCCTCGGTGTTGTGGTGGACCATGAGTGCGGTTCTTTGCCGTTCGTGCTCGGCTCAAAGGCATGCTCAGCGCATTCGGTGCTATCGGCAAACCGCCTCTGATCCGGGCATGACAAAGCAGGTTTAGGCTCAATGTCTTCGGCATGAACTGCGTCGATCATATCCATCACGACATGTGGACGCCGGCATGCCACCATTGGCGAGTGCCCGAACCCTGGGATCGCCCGATCCTCGGGTGTACAGGGCCCACCCGATCGGCGCTAACGTGATCAACGGCAGGCAGCTTCCCCTCAGCAGCATTTTCTAAGGAAATTGACCCAGAAAGATCAGAATTGGGGGTTGGATTTTTCCCACGTTATAGCAAAGTTGATTGGGTTGACTTACTGTGTACCGGCGTGGACTATGCAGCCTTCTTGCTCCGCAGGATCGAACATGAGCGTCGACTTCATCGGGATGATCGCGACCCAGGACAGATCGGAGATCCGGCCGCCAACTGGTCCGGTCATCGACCCGGCCTACCTTGTGCGGGCAGCCCAGGCGCATGAAGCGGCCGGGTTCGACCGTATCCTGGTCGCCCACCATTCGCATGATCCGGACGCTGTCCTGGTGGCATCGCAAGCTGCCGTCGCGACCCGACGCATTGGTTTTATGGTCGCTCACCGGCCCGGTTTCCTGCAACCCACTTGGGCGGCACGGCAATTCGCGACCCTCGACGTTCTCACCGCCGGACGTGCCGCAATCCACATCATCACCGGCGGCAGCGATTCCGAGCAACGAGCGGATGGCGACTTCCTCGATCATGACGAACGCTATCGCCGCACCGATGAATATGTCGGTCTGCTGCGCCGGGTCTGGACCAGCGAGCAGCCGTTCGATCATGAGGGACACTTCTATCGCTACGAAGGTGCGTTTTCTCGGGTGAAGCCCCTGCAAAAGCCGCATATCCCGATCTATTTCGGCGGATCGTCCGATATCGCGATCGAGGTTGCCGCCCGGCACGCCGACGTCTACGCCTTCTGGGGCGAGACGTTGCAGCAAGCACGCGATACCGTCGCCCGGGTGCGGGCCGCAGCGATCCGCGCCGGACGCAAGCCGGAGACGATCCGGTTCAGCCTGTCGCTTCGGCCGATACTCGGCGACACCGAGGCGGCGGCCTGGGAGCAGGCGCGTGAGATCCTGGAACAGATCCGCGCAGTGCGCGGCGAGTCCTTTGGCCGCACCAACCCGAAGCCTCAGAGCGTCGGCTCACAGCGGCTGCTGGAGGCGGCACGCGGTGGCAAGGTCCGTGACAAGCGTCTGTGGACCGAGGTTGCCGCCGCGGTCGGTGCAGGCGCCAACACGACCAGTCTGGTTGGCACGCCGGACCAAGTCGCTGAGGCGTTGCTTGACTATCACGCCCTTGGCATCACGACTTTCCTCATCCGCGGGTTCGATCCGATCGCTGATGCCGAGGATTACGGCAGGCGACTGCTGCCACTGGTTCGCGGTGCCATTTCCTCTGCTTCCGCTGCGATCGCGGCATAGCGAGGTCTCGCGCTGCCGCCCATCGGCCTTCACATGAAGCGTTTTGTCTCTCCCCCGCGGGTGATTTTGCCGAACACAACCAGGTGCGATGCATGACGACGAAAGCGGCGGAACGCGAACCAGAGTTGCTGCTCGACACGCATCATCTACTCAGCCTGCGTCAGGCACTGGCTGCGAACGCCGTACGCTACGACCGGGAAGGCTGCTTTCCCGCCGACAACATTGCTCTGCTGCGGCGGTCGGGATTGCTGGCGCTGACGGTGCCGCGACATTACGGCGGTGGCGGCGGCGGGCTTGACGACGCGTCACGCGTGCTGGGCACGCTCGCGCAAGGATGCGCATCGACGGCGCTGATCGTCGCCATGCAATTCCTGAAGCAGGCGGCGCTTGCGCGTAGCGATCTGTGGCCGGAACGAGTCCGCGCACGCATTTTTGCCGATGCGGTCGAGCATGGCGGCTTGATCAATGCGCTGCGTGTGGAGCCAGAACTCGGCTCGCCAACCAGAGGCGGTCTGCCGGCGACGATGGTTCGCCGCGCCGCCCATGGCTGGAAACTGTCCGGGCGAAAGATCTTCTCGACCGGTGCACCGGGACTGCGATGGATGGATGTTTGGGCATGCACCGCCGATGAACCTGCGCTTGTGGGCCACGTGATCGTGCCAACAGATGCGTCTGGCATCAGCATTGTGGAGACCTGGGACCACCTCGGCATGCGCGCCACCTGCAGCCATGACGTGGTGTTTGCTGACGTCCCTGTAGCGGATGATTTCATTGCGGTCCGCCCGCTGCCGACGTGGCAAACCGTCGACCCGGCGCAGGCTGCCTGGAACGCCGCGGGAATTGGCGCCATTTACAACGGCATCGCGCGCGCGGCGCGCGATTGGGTGGCGGACTTCCTGCGCCATCGCACGCCCAGCGCACTCGGTGCGCCGCTCGCCACGCTGCCACGCGCGCAAGAGAAATTTGGCGAGATCGAGATGCTGCTATCCGCCAATGCGCGCCTTATCGCGTCCATCGCCGGGGATACGGACAATGGTGCGCCGCCACGTCCAAACGAGAGTGCCTCGATCAAGGTCATGATCATCGAGAACGCGATGCGCGCCGTGGACGTCGCTGCCTCCTTGGCCGGAAATCATGCGCATGCCCGCGACAATCCGATCGAGCGCCATATCCGCGACGTTCGCTCCGGCCGCGTGCAGGCACCGCAGGCGGACGCGGCGTTTGTTGCCGCTGGACGCGCAGCCTTGTTGGCCGCGTGAACCGCCGGCGCAGTGTGAATACCCAGGTGGAAAAAACCAGGCGTTGAACGACATTTCGAGAATTGCGCCGCCCACGCCACCCGATGCATTCCAGGCCGTAGAACCCGCACCGGCGCCACAGCGCAGACGCGCGCGGAGATCGGTCCCGCTCTGGTGGCTGTCATGGCTGGTGCCGGCATTGTTGGTGATCGGATGGCAGGTGCTGGCAACGGCCGGGAACCTGCCACCCAACATCTTGCCGGCACCCACCAAAGTGATCACCACCGCGATTCACCTGGCTGCAGACGGCACGCTGCTGCCCGACCTTGCTATCAGCCTGCTCCGCGCGGCGTCCGGTTTTGCCATCGGCGGACTGACGGGTTTCGTGCTCGGTATCGCCGTCGGCTTTTCGCGCATGGCCGGTATTCTGCTTGACCGCACCATCTTGATGCTGCGCGCCATTCCGTTCCTCGCAGTACTGCCGCTGGTCATCGTCTGGCTGGGCATCGGCGAGGAAGCGAAGGTCTTCCTGGTCGCCTTCGGCGTCGCATTCCCAATCTACATGAACACTGTTCTCGGTATCCGGCAGGTAGATCCCAAGCTGCTAGAGCTTGGCCGCGTCACCGGCTTGTCGCGGTGGCAATTGATCCGGCGCATCATCCTGCCAGGCGCCATGCCATCGATCCTGAACGGCGTCCGCTACGCATTGGCAACCGCCTGGCTCGCGCTGGTCGTTGCGGAGACCATCGCCGCCAGTTCCGGCATCGGCTTCCTTGCCATGGATGCGCGGGAGTTCCTGCGCACCGACGTCATCGTGCTGGTGATCGTGATCTACGCCATCATTGGCGTGCTGGCCGACTCCCTGGCAAAGCTGCTGGAGCGGCGGTTGCTCGCCTGGCATCCCAATTATGCCCCGGACGCCCGGCGGCCATGACCCGGCCCGTCGAATCAATGCCCGCCGTCGTCGTGCAGGGGCTGCGCCGCTCTTATGGCGCGCGCGTCGTCATCCGCGATCTGGACCTTCGCATAGAGCATGGCGAGTTCGTGGCGCTGCTGGGCGAGAGCGGCTGCGGCAAGACCACGCTGCTGCGCGCGCTGGCCGGCCTCGATCCCATCGATGCCGGACAGATCGACGGCCCGCCCCGTCCTGCGGTGGTATTTCAGGAGCATCGTCTGCTGCCCTGGGATCCACTGTGGCGCAACGTGGCACTTGGACTGCCGCAGAAGGACAGTCGCACACGGGCAGCGGCTGCGCTGCACGAGGTGGGGTTGGGCGACCGGTTGGACGATTGGCCGCGGACACTGTCCGGCGGGCAGGCGCAGCGCGTGGCGTTGGCACGCGCCCTGGTTCAGGAACCGCGCCTGTTGTTGCTGGACGAGCCTTTCGCCGCGCTCGATGCCCTGACCCGACTCAAGATGCAGGCGCTGGTGAAGGAACTGGTCGCGCGCCACCAGCCCGGCGTTCTGCTGGTCACGCACGATGTCGACGAGGCGATCGCGCTTGGTAACCGCGCCCTGATCATGCGCGCTGGTCGGATCGCCGCGGAATATCAGATTTCGCCCGCTGGCCCGACACGTCGCTCACAACCGGACGGCGGTGCCCTGCGCGATCGCCTGCTGTCGGAGCTGGGCGTCGCGGTCACCGCGGCACCCGTCTGATTGCCAGTCCAATGGAGAACGCCATGGATGGATCATCAACCACGCGGTTATCCCGCCGCGACCTGTTGGCGACGGCATTGCTTGCCGGCGCTGTGCCAGCGGCGTTGGCAGCCGGCGAACGTCCGGCGCGCGGTGCGACCGCGGGCCGAACCACCGATACTGTGCGTTTGACCTGGGGTTTCGGCGGACTGCCGCTGATTGCCAAGGAGCGCGGCGCCTTCGCACAATTGCTGGCGAAGGACAACATCAAGGTGGAATGGCTGGGGCCGTTCCCGAACCACGCTCCGACGATTCAGGCCGTGGTTGGCGATAGCGCCGATTTCAGCTTCGGCGGTAGCACCACGCCGGCGCTGGCTGCAATCATCGCCGGATCGCCGTTGGTATTCACCCAGTTCGCGGTGGTTGAGCCGCGTACCACGGCGATCATTGCCAAGGACGGTTCCGGCATCAACAGCGTGCCCGATCTCGT
>JASHVB010000048.1 GCA_030039695.1 Acetobacteraceae bacterium | reverse complement strand
CTCCATGAAGCGCTCGCCTTCCGAGTTGGTCAGATAACCGCCCTCACCGCGCGCACCTTCGGTGATCAGGCAGCCGGAGCCGTAGATACCGGTGGGATGGAACTGGGTGAATTCCATGTCCTCAAGCGGCAGCCCGGCGCGCAGCACCATGGCATTGCCGTCGCCAGTGCAAGTGTGCGCGGCCGTGCAGGAGAAATAGATCCGGCCATAACCGCCCGTCGCCTGCACGGTGCGATGTGCTCGAAAGCGGTGCAGCGTGCCGTCTTCCAGGTTCCAGGCAATCAGACCGCGGCAGGCGCCGTCGGCATCCATCAGCAGGTCGAGCGCTAGGAATTCAACGAAGAACTCGGTGTCATGTTTCAGGCACTGCTGATACAGCGTGTGCAGGATAGCGTGGCCGGTACGGTCGGCAGCGGCGCAGGTCCGCTGCGCCATCTTCTTTCCGTACTCGATGGTCTGTCCGCCGAACGGACGCTGGTAGATGCGGCCGTCCTCCGTGCGCGAGAACGGCACGCCGTCGTGCTCCAGCTCCAGCACCGCGGGGCCGGCCTCTCGGCACATGTATTCGATGGCGTCCTGGTCGCCGAGCCAGTCGGAACCCTTCACCGTGTCATACATGTGGAATCGCCAGTTGTCGCCATCGCCCATGTTGTTGAGCGCCGCCGCCATGCCGCCTTGTGCGGCGACAGTATGACTGCGCGTGGGAAAGACCTTGGTGACGCAAGCTGTCCGCAGTCCTGACGACGCCATGCCCAGGGCGGCCCGCAATCCGGCGCCACCGGCCCCGACGATCACCACGTCATAGTTGTGCTCAACGACTTCGTATGTCCCCGTCATCGCAGCGTCCCCGCGGATTTACCTGCTCGTCTGCGCGGCGCCTGCACCGATGTACCTCTCGTGTTGGGGCTCAAAACGGCAGAACCTACTCGAGATAAGCGCATGACATAGACAGTCGATAAACGGTTCGATTGTCAGAACAGCCCATCATTGCACGGAACCATCGCATATACAACCGGCCAACTGGCGGCTGGTCTGTCGCCACTGGTCAACCCATTGCCGATGCAGAACCAATGCTCGGCCTGGAAGGAGCGAATATTCGGTCATCGGAAGGCAACCGTCCCCGTATCGATGGCACCGTTGCCACCACCAACCATTCAATCGTGCGGCGCAAAGGTGTCTGCCGGCCCACGACGCTCCGCGCGGAAGCGAAAGAACCTATAGTTATTGTATCGCGCGGGTTGGTCGATACCATCGGGTATGGATGTGCCGATCTTCCAAGAAATGCAGAAGGTTTACCATGGTTGCGGAACAGAAGGTCGCGATTGTCACCGGTGCTGGGCAAGGCATCGGTGCTGCACTGGTCGATGCGTACCGCGCACGCAACTACCGGGTCGTCGCCAACTCGCTGTCCATCGCCCCGTCGAGCGATGATGATGTCGTGCCGGTGCGGGGTGACATTGGTGAGGTGAAAACGGCCGAACGTGTCGTCGGGGTAGCCATGGCGCGTTTCGGGCGGATCGACACGCTGATCAACAATGCAGGCATATTCATCTCCAGACCCTTCAGCCAGTACACCGAGGCCGACTACAACGCGATGCTGACCGTCAATCTCGGCGGTTTCTTCCATATCACGCAGCGCGCCATCGTCGAGATGGAAAAGCGCGGCAGTGGCCACATCGTACAGATCACTACGTCCTTGGTCGATTACGCGATGTCCGCGGTGCCCAGCGTGCTCGCATCGTTGACCAAAGGCGGCCTATCCGCGGCCACCCGGTCGCTGGCGATCGAGTATGCCAAGCGCGGTGTTCGCGTGAACGCCGTTGCGCCGGGCGTTATCAAAACGCCGATGCATCCTGTTGAGACGTACGCGGAGCTTGGTGGCATGCATCCGATCGGCCGCATGGGCGAGATATCCGATATCGTCGGCGCCATCCTGTATCTGGAGTCGGCTGGGTTCGTGACCGGAGAGACAATCCACGTTGATGGCGGCCAGATCGCCGGCCACTGATCATCCGACCGCCGTCGCCAACAAAGGCAGGTGTTTCAACGCGAAAGAGAACGGCGAACTCCGTACGAGGAGTTCGCCGTTGAAGTTGCGCGATTGTCATCGCGCGTCGGGAGGAGATATCACCGGGCTGGGGAAGAGCCGGCGACGCTGGCATGCAACAATTTTCCCTCTACCGGTTCTTCTAAGATTCTGCCCAAATTTGTCTTTCCCTACGCAATCGTCGCCGGCGGGCGCCGCGAAGGCAATGATCCAACAGATCAGACAAATCGTGGCGTAAATAGGAAATACCGCGGGGCTGCCGATTGCTAGCCTGGCGATCATCCGGGTGGTGCGTTCGCTGCTTCTCGCAGCTCCAACAGCATTCAAGGAGGCCCGGCGATGAAAACGCTGTTCAGGCCCACCGACTCCGACAGCATGTCGCTGTTCATCGGTCGCCGGGACGATGCCGTTGCCGACCAGTTGCCGGCGGCGATGCGCAGCATCCCCGGCGCTATGGCCAGTAAGGTCGCGTTTCGGAGCCATCGCGATGTGCTCGACTCCGATCGCTGCCAGCGGCTAATCAATTACGGTGGGGTACCGCAGCGTCTGCTGTTCGCCAGCACCAACATGAAGGGCCCGAAAGCGCCCGGCGCATCCTATATTGACGCGCTCGCCGCGCCGAACGCCGTCAACGCGACGCTGGCGCCAACGCTGACAGCGTTCTCAGATCATGGCGAGGCCGGCAGACTGCTGCAGCCAGGCCGTGGCGATGACCCCACGACGATCGCGTGGCACACCAATGCCGGTGTCGACGTCGACGTATTGGCCAACAGGCTGCAGTCGAATGGTGTGCAAGCCGTTGTCGAATCGTGGAAGGACTCGCTGGGCAGGATCGACGCAAAGAGCAGTGAGCTCGGTTCAGGCAGGAGTTGAGGATCGTGACCCACAGAGCAAGGCTGATCGGGCGCCGCGACGCCGCGGCACTGACCGCGGCCAGTTTTGCAACGTTGCTGGCCAGGCTGCCGGCACGTGCCGACGCCGACACCGGTGCCTCGCTGTTCGGGCCAGTGAAGGCACTCGACGATGCGCTGATCGCCGCCATGCAGGCCGGCGACACCACGCCGTTCAATCGACGTTATCAGGTGCTGGAGCCGGTGATCGACCGGGTGTTCAATCTTAATGCCGTGTTGGCCGCTTCGGTCGGACTGCCCTGGGAAAGCATCCCCTATGCGCAGAAGACCACGCTCGCTTCCGCCTTCCGCCGCTACACCGTATCGAGTTATGTCGCCAATTTTAACAGCTTTAACGGCCAGAAATTCGAAATCTTGCCCGACACGCGCACGGTCGGTAGCGGCGAGGTGGTGGTACACACCCGCCTGATCCGTCAGGACGAGTCGCCAGTCGAGCTCGACTACGTCATGCGACAGGGGCCGGCAGGATGGCAGGTGGTGGATGTGCTGACCGACGGATCCATCAGCCGTGTCGCGGTACAGCGCTCGGATTTTCGCGAACTGCTGCAGAGCGGCGGCGCGACGGCGCTTGCGGCGGGGCTTGAACGCAAGGTCGCCAATCTGTCCGGCAGCATGCAGGGGTAGGGGTACCGAAGGGATTCCTCCTCCGGCAAGGGGAGAGGCACTCTTACTTTGCCTGTTGCCCCGCGCTGCTCGCCTCGAAGGCCTTGGCAAATTCCAAATACCGCCTCGAGATTTCGGCAGCGCCTAAGCATGCGCCCCGCACTGCGTCGTCGAACCGCCGCCGGTTCATGGCGGCACGCGCGGCGCTACCTGACAAGGCAACGATTTTGGTTGACATTTTCAACCTTTGACGCACCCCGCGACGAAGCCGCGATGCCAGGTGCCGAGACGTGCCGCCACCCAGGCGGCCGTCCGATGGTATGAGATCGATCGGACACCAGACAACATCCGCCAACCGGTAGACACCCGTTCGCAGACTACCGTGATGAAGTTCGCGACCGTCATCAAACTTATTCGAGTAGAGCGGGCGGTTTGTGAGAGTTTCCAGCCGTCCTATGCGCTCCGAACCAAGGAGATTCCGGATGGCAAGGTGGTCCACAAGGTCCAATACTCTGGCGACCCGTTCGACCCTAGCCGTTCGCGGGCGCAAGGGTTTGAGCGGATGGGCTGAAATCCGTTCGCCAACATTGAGCCTGGTTCTGACGGCACTGTCCGGATAGGGAGCCATGCACTATTTGGCCCTGGCGACGGACTATGACGGAACGATCGCTGATGACGGTGTGGTCGACAAGCTGACGCTCGCTGCTTTAGAGAAGTTGCGCGGCGGTTCGCGGCGACTGATCCTGGTCACCGGTCGAGACTTGACTGACCTGCGGCAGGCCATGCCACGATTGGATCTTTTTGATCTTGTGGTCGCCGAAAACGGTGCGTTGTTGTATGACCCGACCAGTCACCAGGAGCAGGCGCTCGGTATGGCACCGCCTCCGGCCTTTCTCGACCGTCTAGTTGAACTTGGCGTCGCGCCGCTGTGGCTGGGGCGGGTAATCGTCGCCACCTGGGGGCGGAACGAAGACCAGGTGCTCCGGGCGATTCGTGATCTCGGCCTCAACCTGCAGATGACCTTCAACAAGACCGCCGTCATGGTGCTGCCGGTCGGCGTCACCAAGGCGAGCGGCTTGCGTGCCGCGCTAGCGCAGCTTGGTCTGTCACCGCTCAATTGCATCGGGGTCGGCGATGCCGAGAACGACGTTGACTTCCTTGACATATGCGGGATGCCTGTAGCGGTCGCGAATGCCGTGCCAGCGGTCAAGCAACGCGCCGCCTTCGTGACGAAAGGCGCACGAGGTGCTGGGGTCGCCGAGCTCATTGAGCACCTTCTTACGACGGACCTTGCCGAATCCGACGCTGCCGGTGAGCCGGGACGACCGATGGTCCCTGCAGACGACAATCGCGTTGCATCGCCGGACCTTCCGTGATGGGCATGATCGTTTCGGTCAACGTCGGTCTTCCTCAGAACGTCACGTGGCAGGGCAGGACGGTTCGCACGGCGGTCTGGAAGACCCCGGTGACGGGGCGGATTTTCGCCCGCCGGCTAAATCTCGATGGCGACGGCCAAGGCGACCTGCGCGGCCATGGCGGCGAACAACGTGCGCTCATGGTATACCAGCTCGATTCCTACCGGTATTGGGCGACTTATCTTGGTCGGTCCGATCTCGTGCCCGGGAATTTCGGTGAGAACCTCACAGTGGAGGGCCTCGCCGATAACGAGGTCTGCATCGGCGATCGCTTCAGGGTCGGTGGCGCTGTGGTCGAAGTGACCCAGCCACGCGACACCTGCTACCGCGTCGGCATCAGACTGAACCACCCGGAGATTCCCGCGCTGCTGGTCGCGCACCACCGCCCCGGTTTCTATTTCCGCGTCATACAGGAAGGCGAGATCGGCGCCGGCGACCGGATCGAGAAGCTCTCTGACGGCCCGGAGCGCATGACGGTCGCCGAGATCGATGCCCTCCTCTATTCGGCTGAGCACCCGCTCGAGGGCCTGCGCCGCGCACTCCGAATTCCGGCACTCAGCGTGGACTGGCAAGGCTCGATGCAGGCGCTGCTCGCCGCTAAAGAAGCGGGAGGCACAACGGGCAACGCCGGCCTGGGGCCTGGCGCGTCGGCGCCCCTTGCGTGGCGTGGCTTCCGCCCGGTCGTGGTCGTTGCATCGGGCGAGGAAAGCGCGGACGTCCGATCGTTCGAGCTCGCTGCCGAAGATGGTTCGCCGCTGCCGCCGGCACTACCCGGCCAACACATCATCATCCGCATGCGGCCGAGCGCTGATGCGCCCGCCGTCACGCGAAGCTATTCGCTGTGCGGTCCGCCCGGGGGCGCCACGTACCGGATCGGCGTCAAGAATGAGCGTGGCCTCGCAAGCGGCTTTCTCCACCAAAGTGTCCGGGCAGGCGGTCGCTTGGAGATCAGCGCGCCTCGCGGCTCGTTTACGCTCGCTGCCGGTGCGGCGCCCGTTGTCCTGATCAGCGCCGGTGTTGGCGTCACGCCGATGTTGGCGATGTTGCATAGTGCGGTTGCTGCAAACGCCGGCGCACCTCGGCCGGTTTGGTGGCTGCACGGGGCCCGCGATCGGGCGCATCAGTCGTTTGCCAAGGAGGCGGACGATCTGCTCGGTGCGCTGCGTGCGTCCCATCGCTGCGTGTTCTACAGTCGGCCTGCCCCGGGAGACATGCTCGGGCAGGACTTCGATCATCCAGGCCATCTCTCGCTCCAAGTGCTTCACGAGCTTCGGGTTCCCCGGGACGCGGATTTCTATCTGTGTGGTCCTCCCAGTTTCCTCGATGATTTTCGGAGAGGCTTGGCGGAATGGGGCATTCCCTGGCCTAGGGTCCACGTCGAAGTGTTTGGGCCCACGTCCCCGCTAACGCCTGGTATCGCCCACGTCGCCGTCACCGCGCCGCATCGTCCTGACGGTCCTGCGGGCAGCGGACCCATGGTGACGTTTCTGCGAAGCAGTTTGGCCGTGCCGTGGGACTCGCGCTTCGGCAGCCTGCTCGAGTTGGCGGAAGCCTGCGCGGTTCCCGTGCGTTGGGCCTGTCGATCAGGCGTTTGCCACAACTGCGAGAGTGGTTTGATCGACGGCGAGCTCACCTACGCACCAGAGCCATTGGACCCGCCAGCCGAAGGCAACGCCATCATCTGCTGCTCCAGGCCGAAAACAGCGATCGAGCTCGACCTTTAGTGACCGCCGGTGCAACATCCTTGCGGTTGGCGGGGGCTCCGGCGCGGCGCACCAGGCTGTGCGGCTGTCGTCAGATGGGAAGCCTTTGCAGCCACCGCGACAACAACTAGATTTACCTCCCGAATGGGTGGAGATATCGGCTCATTCAAGGGTCCCTTCGTTGGGGTGTTCGTGCCCGGATTCGCGTGGGCGGCCAACGCGTGGTGGCACGACGCGGTCAGGCCATAATGACCAGGAACGGGAGCAGCAGCATGGACGAAGATGAGATTCGAGAGGCACTCAATCACCACTGGGCTGCGTCGGATGCAAATGACTTCGATGTTGAGCACGACATATACCACGATGACGCGGTGCTCGAGTACCCGCAATCAGGCGAGCGCATCAGAGGTCGGCACAACATCCAGGCCTCGCGCGTTGCGCAGCCGAACGCGAAGCGCTTCAAGGTTCGCCGCATCATCGGCAGGACCGACCTTTGGGTCACTGAATTTATCCTCACGTACGATGGTCAGCCGTCTTACTCGGTGAGCATCATGGAGTTCGTAAATGGCAGGGTCGCCCGCGAGACCCAATATTTCGGTGACCCGTTCGAGCCCGGACCTTCGCGCGCCCATTTGGTCGAGCGAATGGGCTGATATCGGCACGACGATGTCGCGCCTGCGTGCTCGATCGGGGTGTGCCCCCCATCGGTACTGTTAAACGCGCTCGTTTTTATTCGGCAATTGCGTCGGTGATGAGACAGCAGTGTACTGCCACAGGATCATCATCGGCCGGCGACTGTGCCCCTGGAGTCTGCTCGATCAGCGCATCAAGGCAAAGATCGGATGCACAGTGCCCAATCGAAGCGAAGTTTGGATATACCAATTCGAAGCAAATGATTAAAGGAACCAATATGTCGGCTGCGATCACCGTCCATTCCCGCATCAACGCGTCGCGACCTCCCTCCGTTGGTGAAACCATACCCGACCCTCTCACACTGGTCGATTTCGCGAAGAAGGAGCCTCCAACCATGGCTGACATCACGCCCACTCCGGCCATCAGTGTGGTTCCTCAGCCGCGGGACCAACACCTGCGGGATTTGGCCAATTGCATCCGATTTCTCTCCATGGACGCTGTGCAGCTGGCCAAGAGCGGCCACCCTGGCGCGCCGATGGGTATGGCCGACATCGCAACCGTTCTCTACAAAGATTTCATGCAGTTCGACGCGGCTGATCCGCATTGGTTCGACCGCGACCGTTTCGTTCTGTCGAACGGTCATGGCTCGATGCTGCTCTATAGCCTGCTGTACCTGACTGGCGTCAAGGATATGACGCTGGACGAGCTGAAACGCTTTCGCCAGGTCGACAGCAGGACCGCCGGTCACCCCGAATACGGGCATGCCGACGGTATCGAGACCACGACGGGCCCGCTCGGCCAGGGCATCGCCAACTCAGTGGGTTTAGCTCTCGCCGAACGCATTCTGAACGCCAGGTTCGGCGACGACCTGTGCAAGCATTGGACTTATGTCTTCATGGGCGACGGCTGTCTGATGGAGGGTATCAGCCAGGAGGCGATCTCCATGGCCGGGCACTACAAGCTCGGCCGCCTGATCGCGTTCTGGGATAACAACTCGGTCACGATCGATGGCCCGACCAGCCTCGCGGTTTCCGACAATGAGGTCCAACGCTTCCGCGCCTCCGGTTGGCATGTCCAGGAGATCGATGGCCACGACACCGACGCGATCCGCGACGCCATCACCGCCGCCCGCGCCGTGACGGATAAGCCGTCCATGATTGCCTGCAGGACCATCATCGGCTTCGGCTTTCCGACCAGAGCTGGCACCCACAAGGCCCATAGCGATGCGCCTGGAGAAGAGGAAATTGCGGGCGCGCGCAAAATCCTCGGATGGGATTCGCCCCCCCTCGTAATCCCGGAGCACTTGCTGAATGCGTGGCGCGAGATTGGTGCCAAAGGTCGGGCTGCCCGCATGGCCTGGGTCGACCGCGTAAAGAGGGCGCCAGCCGAACTCCGTGCCGAGTTCGAGCGCCGGAACAACGGCGTGCTCCCGGCAGACTGGAAGCAGGCGATTGCCGCGGCGCGAGCCGAGTTCATTGCGAGCGGCAAGGACATGGCGACTCGCGCGGCCAGCGGCGTCGTGCTCAACCATCTCTCCGCCCGCCTCCCGGAACTGTTGGGAGGTTCTGCCGACCTGACGCCTTCGAACAACACGAAGGCGAGGGACATGATCGAGATCCGCCCCGGCCAATACGATGGCACCTACATGCATTACGGCGTGCGGGAACATGGCATGGCAGCCGCCATGAACGGCGTCGCACTGCACGGCGGCCTGATCCCCTACGGCGGTACGTTCCTGTGCTTCTCAGATTACTGCCGCCCGTCCATCCGCCTCGCCGCCCTCATGGGGGTCCGGACGATCTTCGTCATGACCCATGACTCGATCGGCCTCGGCGAGGATGGCCCGACCCATCAGCCCGTGGAGCATCTCGCGGCGCTGCGAGCCATCCCACATCTTGCGGTCTATCGCCCCGGCGACCCGGTCGAGACCGCCGAGTGCTGGGAGTTGATCCTGGACGAACCCCACCGGCCGGCCGTTATCGCCTTGTCCCGCCAGCCGATGCCGCTGCTCCGTCGCGAGTCTAGCAACGGGAACAAATCGGCCAAGGGCGCCTATGTCCTGCTGGAGGCAGCGGGCGGCGAGCGCAAGCTCACCATCCTGAGCACCGGCTCGGAACTGCACCTCGCGGTCGAGGCGCGGAACGTTCTCGAGAAGGAAGGCATCCCGACGGCGGTCGTGTCCATGCCGTGTCGGATGCTGTTTGAGGCGCAGGACGCCGCCTACAAGAAAGCAGTTCTTGGCACGACCCGCGCGCGCGTCGCGGTGGAAGCGGCGGTCGAGGCAGGCTGGGAGCGCTATATCGGTTTCGAAGGTCGCTTCATCGGCATGCATGGCTTCGGCGCGTCCGGCAAGCTAACCGACGTCTACAAGAAGTTCGACATCAGCACCGAAGCAGTGGTGCGCGCCGCGCACGAGACGCTTGCAGGGATGGCCGTCCCGTAACATCGGCGCACCTTCTGTTGCTGGCAGTCGTTCGTGCGGCGGCCGGTTACGTCCGATCTCGTCCGAACCGAAAGATAGCATGCGTGCTCGTTCGGTGTTTCGCGCATGGTGAAGCGTCACACGACGAGAGGTCCGGCTCCTTTGCAGCAAACGACCACGCGGAGCGGCCACGGTTGCAGTGTGGCGCCAGTGCGAATTGATGCGATGTGAAGTATGTTGCGGGACTCATGGAGTAATCCGGCCACTGGCGGCTATCTTCGGCGGCCGGCGCCCGAACCAGCTGCTCTTCAGCACGACCCGTACCACCCCAGCTTTGAGACGGTCTGATCCGTCCAATCAGGGCGTTTCGTGCGTTCTGGCGGGTTTGTGACGTTTCAGGAGGCGATGTCGGGCGAGCATTCGATCGTGGAGCAGTTCGGCGACACCCGCGACGGCGCAGGGGCGATGGTCACAATCCTGCGGCGGCTCGTTCGACGGTGACGATCAGTCGCTGCTTGCCTCGCCGCGCGCGCGTTCGCTGTAGAACAACAGGCCCATCAAGACCACGCCCAGAACGATTGCGCAGATCGCCCCCAGCACCAGAGCAATGGCCGGCGCGATATGCAGACTGAGGCCGTGGAATCCGCTCAAGACCCGGTTCACGGCCAGGACAGAAACCACCATAGCGATGCAAGACACTGTCAGGACCCAGCGCCAAAGCCTGAGCCAACGTTGCATCGGACGGTCGTCACAGAGCGTCCCGCTCACCATTTTCGGAGACTTTGTTCCAGCGATGTCTTGGTCCTGATTTGGGGTCAAGTCTGGACGCCGGAATGCATCAAACGGCCGGGCCCAAACACAGGCCAGTGCGCGCGGCGATCGCTCAACCCGCAATATCACGGCAAATCTCTACCGGCTCGCCGGCTAACTCGCTCTGCAGCTACCAGGCTGAGCTGCAAAGACCCGGACCAGAGTGCGGCAACCAACGTCCGCGCCTGCGCGGCCCCATTCGCGAGCGACCATTACCCGACGCACCCTATAGGGACGCGAGAGAGCGCCGAATACCCCGCGCAGCCTAGATTTAATCCCAGACGGTCTTATCGCCGATCAGAGCGGTGATCACCCAAACCGTCCGTGCCACCGACCCATGGCTGCCCTTCGCGACGTCTTGACGGCGATGTGGGATCGGTCGGGCATCGTTTAAGATTCACTGGCCGGTGGAGCAATCGGACGGTCAGGCAGCGTTGGTCGGGGGTCATCGATCAGCTTAAGGTCATGATGATCGCTATGTCGGTCGTGAGCCCGCTTTTGCTGTTTCTCCGCAAGCCGCGCCCGGCAAACCAACAAGGAGCATGAGCCCGCAACCCCCGACGCGCTTCGCTGTATGAAGATCCCGAGACCGATGGATCCGGCGCAATACCGTCCGTTGGGTGCGGAACGCTGGTGCTAGATCTTGTCGCGTCTAAGGAAGCGACCAAGGCTGCGTTGGTAATCCGGCTTCGGCATGTCGATTGTGCGGAGTGAAATCGCAGCGGTCGGTGATGCGATTCAGGGGCTATTCCGGGCAGGCGCAATTCGGCGGGAGGAGGTTTTCGTTACCATACCAATCATCGTACTGAGCCAGTCACGCTAGATTTAGGTACCCAATCGTAATCATATCAACCAGAGGATCTCGACTGCCATCTCATCCATAGCCCCTTTGCCTTTCGGGCCGGCGACGAGCGGGACCCAAGCGATGAGCGTGGTCAGGTGATTTACGATCACCGGACTCTCACAGTCTGAGGGCCCAGCATGTCACTTGCACCTCAACGCGACTGGTACTCAGTGAGCGCAAGCCTTTGGCTCGTCAGGCGTGCCGCAGTTGCGCGGATCAGTTGCTGCGAAGTTACCATAGCGGGGTTGCTGGACCGCCCCACCATAGTAGCCCTGAGCATTCTGCTGGTAATATTGCGGCGAGCTCTGAGCGCGCTCCTGGTAGTATTGCGGCGCGCCCTGAGCGTACCCCTGGTAGTATTGCGGCGCGCCTTGGGCGTGGCCCTGGTAGTATTGCGGTGCGCCTTGGGCGTAGCCCTGGTAGTATTGCGGTGCGCCTTGGGCGTAGCCCTGGTAGTATTGCGGTGCGCCTTGGGCGTAGCCCTGGTAGAATTGCGGCGCGCCTTGGCCGTAGCCCTGGTAGAATTGCGGCGCGCCTTGGGCGTAGCCCTGGTAATATTGCGGCGGGTTGGATGATGCTGATGGAAAGGAGGACTGCGGCGCGTAGGAGTACGTTGATGGTGGATAGTAGCCCGGTGGCCACGCAAACCCGACGCTGATTCCTGGCCCCCAGCCCCATCCCCACCAGGGCCAACCCCACCCGGGCCAACCCCACCAACCGCCCCAACCCCAACCGCCCCAACCCCAACCGCCCCAGCCTCCGCGCCAACCCCAACCGCCACCCCAACCTCCGCGCCAGCCACCGCCACCACCACCACCCCAACCGCCACCGCCGTGCCAGCCGCCGCCACCAGCAGCACGGGCGGCCGAGATCGGGAGTACGGTCGCAAGGATTGAGGCAACGACCGCCAGTTTGCACAGAAATGATGAACGAGTTTGCGCCATCGAAGCGGACCTTCCCCGGGAAAACTAGCATCAGTCTACATCTATCAGAGATCGAATGATCTAAAAAAATTGCCCCGAATTAGCCTGGCGACGCCATCAGTTCGACTCAGCGCGCGGAACAAGCCGGTCGGGCGGTCCCCGTGCCCTATTCGTGCGCGGGGTCAGCCATTCTCGTGCGCCATCGACCGCAAGAGGTCCTCCTCACCCGAGGTGCGTGACGATCATGGAGGCGTGGCAAGCGTTTGGGCGCCTCGTTGATGACGGTCAGTGCAATGCGATCGGCTCATCGCGGCCACGCGCTCAGAGGGAAGCCCCAGTCGGCTACCATGTGGAATGCCATGACCCGGTGCGAGTACCGGCGCAGGCCCCATCTGCAAGCCAGATCCGTCAATTTCCGAACGTATGGTCACGTACCGGACAGGCGTGGAAGCCGACCCTCAGGCGCCTGTCCTGCATTGGGGAGAATGAGAGCTGGTCGTGAAGGTGACGGCAGCCGCCTTGCACCGGGCCTATCCGGATTCGCGCACCGGCCGCCGAGTTTGGGGGTGCATTGGAATGGCACGTTGGCCTCGTCGGCTGAACTTGACGCTGCTCGGACGGCTGGGATGGGCTTGAGTGCCGCGCCGACAGGCTGTTGTCGGCCGCCGACACGCGGGACGTCTAGTGCGAAGCTGGGGCAACACAACTGGCGTGCACCAGACAACATACGCGGCAACGCGAGGTTGGGATGACGTGGCATGACGGCAGCAACGTCAGTCACGATAAGCATCCCACTCAATTCCGTCTCGAGCGTGACTGTAATAGGCCGTACCAAAGGTTCTAACCGCTGGTCTACCTGTAACCGTCTTTAGACCGTCCTGTTGGGCATGAACGTAGATGTTACTCGATTCCGCTTTAGGGTCGTAACCATCTGCAACAAGACCCTGGACAACTTCCCTTGCTACATACTCAGCGTCAAACCGAGCCTCACTAAATGTGGGACGCTCCTTGAAGCGTAAGGTCAGGCTCGTGGGATCGTTTTCGTCAATCGATATCTCTCTCCATTTCGGCTTCATCTTAATTACAGATATGATGCGTTCGATCTGTTCTCTACTCACCTTTGCCGCGGCAATGGCACGTCTGGCGGCCAATAGTCCGGGCAGCATTGGAAGTAGCGATATGGTACGCCGTCGTTTGAGCATAGCCTCCCTCCTCCAAGCCAGCACCTCGCGGAGGTCTCCATTGAGCGCGGCGGGTCGCATTTAGGACCCGAGCCCCCGGCGATTGCTGATTCCATCAGCGCGCCTACCGCCAGGACGATTGCGCCGAGCCCCCGCAGGTCTCGTTGGCAGCCTCCACATCGATCCGGCCCGATGAGTTCAACACGCCAGCGAGCGGTATGTGCGTCATGGCCAGCTCGGATTTCGACGATGCTAGTCCCGGAAGAGCTGGCGTTGCAAGGCATGGGGTTAGAGCGAAAAAGGGCGGCTCGAGAGCGATGCCTGATTGTGCTGCGTAAGCATGTTGGACATCGGGCGGGCGAGTCGCAGCCATAATCGTGCCAATGTTCAACCAATCCGAGATGTTGAATAGGCTGCAAGCTGTGGATCCCATTGATCCACGTCGACGCGTGCTCGTCGCAGCCGCGCCGACTTACGAACGCCAAGCAGGGGAAGACGGCTTTGGGACAGTCATTCGCCAGTGGGGCGCCCCTGTCTGATTGGATAACTTCGTTCAACAGGCTCAGAAACAAAGGGGATGCTCCCTATCCTGAACACCTCCCGTCGGCTTGGCTTTGGTGCCGCGTTCGTAGTCAGCATTGGCCGCGCGGACTGCGGCATCGGCCGAGCGGAAACTGCCGCTGCTCCACCATAGGCCCCGGCAGCCGCTCAACCTGCCCCCATGCCGCAGCCTTCTGCACCATCTGCCCCTCCGACCAAAGGCACATGTTGCACCACGAGTTTATCGGGAGTGTGCAGATGGCTCTGAATCGGAGTGGTGTTCATCTTGCCGTCGATTGCCGGATGGGGGCGATGACCGGCCACGCACTGCGGAGGTTCCAGCGGCAGCACAATTGGCGGGTCACCGGTCGCCCAGATCGGGAGACTGTCAAAGCACTTGGCATTCAATGCCGAGGCTTGCCGAAGCCGACGGCGGCGGCAGGGAGTCACTCGAGCCGCCTGCCGCTCGCCGCTTGCAGGCAGCTTTGTGGATCGTCAGCTTGCCACTATATTTCGAATCAGGTGTCATATGACCATCGATCCGATGGTTGGGCATGTATGAAGGCACCTTCGTTCTGTCGCGCTTTGATCCTTTGCGGGCAGTCGCCAGCGTCACCGCTGTCGTTGTGCCGGTCGTCGTAAGAACCCAGCAACCGTTCCGCCAGCATCTTGCCGACGCGACCGGTCGGTGCCGTGTTACCTTTCAACTCGACCGTCAGCTTCTGCTGGCGTTGCTCCGGCTTCACCAACTCAACCGGTCCGCGGCGCTGTTGCATCTTTTCCCCGAGTGTTTTGTAAACCTCGACTTTCCACTCCTGAGACACTGGGGCCGCCGCCTCTAAGGTGCCGCTCATTTCATTGCTCCATTATGCCGCCAGGGCTTGGTCGATCTCGCTCAGCGCGGCGCCGAGCGTCGCACGTATGCTGACCGCCACGCCGAAGGGGTTCTCGTCGAGTAGCCGCACCAGCCGATTCTGTTGCAGAAAGCTGCGATATTCCCCAATCAGATCGCGCGCCTTCGCGAGTGCCATTGGCCGCTGGTCGACAGTGGCGGCGTCCGCCTCACTCAATGCCACGAGCAGACTAACACTCAATTTGCCTGTTGCGCCGTTCAGCCCGAATGTCGCGATGCGCTGCAACTCGGGGTCCGTCGTCCCGCTCAAGTGCGCACAGAGCGCGCTGATCTCGGCGCCCGCTTTTGCGCGAGTCGCACACCAGATCTCGCGACCACGAATCGAGATGAAGGCAGACGGCGGCTTGCGCACCAACCGGCGCGTTGGGCTACGGACAAACCTGTAGCCGAGCACGCGGTCAACCCAGGCGTTCTGCACATTAGTCGCAGGCACGTGGGAGACCTCCTCAGTAGACCGAAGGGCGCAGATCAGCGCCGCCATGCGCGGTCATAACGAGCGACCGGGCGTGCTGGTATGACTCGAATCACACGTGGCGGGGGCGCGACCGAAACGGCTGCCGGCCGCGGTCAGCGACACCAAATGACCACCCACCCGCACCTCACGGGCAGTGATGCGACGCATGGTTCGATCGGTGGCAGCATCACAGAGCGCAAATGCCTGAACGCAACGGGCGCGTCGTCAGTTATGAGGCAAGTATCTTCTGCAACTGTCGCTTCGGCCAGATCTGCGAATCGGTTTTCGATGCACTGGTCTTCGCGGCGTTCGCTTGTTGCCGCTGTACCATTAGCTCGTTTTGCCGGCGCGCACTGAATTCAGTGAGTCATGCGGTTCGCAGATTTGCGACTCGTACCGCTCATTCCTGGACTCGCCCACGCGCTTGCCCGTTAACTTGAGACTGGCTGACCGACCAGCCTGGCAGGGCAGATGGATGGACCACCATGCGTACTGCCAGTTGGACATATGGCTGGAAAACCACCGCCGACAGAAACAAGCGCAGCGTCGACGAGGTGGAAGGATGGCCGGTTCCAGTGTCAAAATAGACGTCGATTCGGGACTGAGCTCGACGCAGTCGCAAATTGGCGCTGCAGAAAAGCGGACACCTGGACCGCGGTCTCACAATTGGCGTCCACTTGACAGGAAGCATGCACTCTATCTGCTACATCAATGCTACCTTGTGAGCACAGTGCTCGGCTATATTTGGCCGGTCACGCGTCTTGGCCTACCTCTTGCCCATCGCAAGAAGCGCGCCGACGCTGGTTTGGTGATCTTCACGAGTGCCGGCCGTGACCCGGAAAGAGGAAGGTGATCCCAGATGATGCGCGGCGCCAGCTTGATGTTCGTCCCGGGGAAGCCGTAATGCCGTCCGGCCATCGCATGCTGGAGAGCGTCAGCTGGGCGCAAGTCCGGCAGGTATTCGACAGCCTACCCCTTCGTGTCGCAGCGCTCGATCGCGACCACCGCTATTTGTATATCAATACCGAGCTGAGCAGGCTCTTCGGCAAGCCGGCAGACACGATTCTTGGCTGTACCACCACCGAAGTGCTCGGCAAGGAAGCGGTCGCAAGCACGCGTCCGTGGGTCGAGCGCGCGCTCGCGGGCGAGACAACGGAGTGGCACGATTGGGTCGAACTGCCCTGGGGTCGGCGCTACGTGAGTCGCACCTATGCCCCGCTGTGTAACGCCGCAGGCGAAGTAGAGGCATACTTTCTCTTCAGTCGCGATCTGACCGATCTGCGTCAGACCGAGCAGAACCTCGCCGAACAGTCTGCGGCGCGGAGTGTCAGCGAGGCACTGAGCGCAGCGATCGTCGAGGTCGCGATCGATTGCATTATCACCATCGACGGAGCCGGCCGGATCGTGGAGTTCAATCCCGCCGCCGAGCGGACCTTCCGCCGCCGGCGTGCGGATGTCC
>JASHVB010000428.1 GCA_030039695.1 Acetobacteraceae bacterium | reverse complement strand
GACAAAGTCAGATTGACACTGTCGTGGTAGAGCCGCATCGCGCTACGGACAGTCATCCTTTGCGACCTTTTCCCACGGCCGTTGCGCACTCTCCATGGCTTGCTTGAATTGCTCCCCTAACTGTTCCAATATTTTCGCCTTTAATTCCGGATCATTCCTCCCGTCCCTTGCGCTGATCTTCTCGATGCTGGCCTTGAGGAATGCGCCGATATCTTCGTTGATCTCCTCGTATCCGTCCGCTTCCTGGACTTCGACGCCCGCTTCGGAGAAGTCAATCGCCACCATCGTCTCCTTCGCTCGGAACCTCACATTGCCAGGACAAAAATCAAAGGGCGGGGGAGGCATGCGTCGGTTAAGAAGCCTTTCGAACTGTCTGAGCAAAGCTACAACCTGCTTGAAATGCAAAGGGTTGTCCAGGTCGTATTTGCTGGCAACTTTCTCAACAATGTAGAATCCGTCATTAGGAGTGGTCCCTCTGATTTAGACGTTTGGGGGTGTGACGCCGTCATCTACCGGCGACCTCATGTTTCTGAATCCGGCCTCAATGGCCGTACGGGCGTTTCGCATCGGGACGCAGATCAGCACTTGATCGTTCCGGACGCCGGAGACGAGTTGCGGGCAGGTCGGATGCCGATGGCCGGAGTAATCCTGGATCGAACGCAAATCGAATCCGCGATCGGCGAGGTGAAAGCCGGAGGAATGCGGCAACCGCACGGGCCAACCGCGGCGAGAGCCATGACCTGACAGGGATGCTGAAAAATGGACTTGACGCGCCATAGAGAACAACGCAAGTCGCGTGCGCCCGACGGATCCAATTGAGTGCAAGGTTGTTCAGAAGTTCCTTAGCCTTTGTCAACTTGCCCTTGTCGTGTTCCAGCGGGAGGGTGCCGCCGCCCGGATTATAACATTGGCGGACGGAGTATGCGGATGCCCGACCCATCATTGCGGCAATGGCCTGTCGTAACCACTGCCGTACAGCGCCGAATCCTGTTGACCCTCGCCGTCCCAGCGCTGACCCTGCCGATAGCCGCTTGCAACCGCAAGGCGCAGTGGCATGAGACGAACATCTCTGGCAGCCTGCCAAGACTATCCTTTGCCATGACTGACGCGATGACAGACGCTTCCGTCACTGCGGCGGATTTTCTTGGCAAGGTGACCTTGCTCTACTTCGGCTATACGCAATGCCCGGATTACTGCCCCACAACACTGACAAACCTGGCCGCGGTTCTGCACAATCTGGCCAAGCAGGCGGACCAGGTGCGGATCTTGTTCGTCACGGTGGATCCCAACCGCGATTCGCTTGCGATCCTCAAACAATACGTTTCCCTGTTCGCACCACAGATGGTCGGGCTACGCGGCACGCCGGACGAACTGGCGTCGTTGGCCCGCCGCTACCGCGTGGCCTATTCCGTCACCCCAGCAGGTAACGGACATCCCTACGAAGTCACACACAGTGCTATTGTATTCGTGTTCGACCAGGCGGGGAATGCACGCCTGATTGTCAGCTCGATGGCGACACAGCAGCCGGACATCAGCGGTACCACCGCCGATCTTCGCCGGCTGATCGCGACTTACCGGCCGCCGGGCCTGCTGCAACGCATTGAGCGGATCGTGTAGCGCCCGCGAAACGGGTCTCGGCGCGCACGCGATAGAACGGACCGACTTGTCGCGTCACTCCGACACATGCGCCGGCGCCTCTATCGGGCGCACTGCACAATCTGTCCAGACGGATGCTGAGTTGCAGGGTGCGGGAACGGGTCGTCAGCTTCGCGTAGCAAGTGGAACGGAAACGAGTGACCGGGTGTGGCCCAGAGGTAATCGCCGATCGGGGGGATGGGGTCCCATCCCAGCCGAACGACCTGGGTCGGGAGGTCGTCGCACATCGTCGTTCCCTGAGTACGCGGCCGCACAGTGCATAGCCTGCCCGGGCCGCGGTGCCTGTGGCCAGGTGATCGGCCATTGCCGCGGCAACGATGCAAAGCTCCTGAAGCGATGCAGTCGCGGCACCCCTGGAAATCCAACGCCGATCGCAGCGAAATTGACAGAGTCTAGCGAAGCGACAATCCTTTTGAGATGAAAGCGAGCTGACGGCGAAAGCCTCGCGGGCCACCTAAACGTAGGCCAGTCGTGGCACTACTTGCCCTTTGCCCCGTACACAGGGAAATTGACCGACAACGACGATCCGTCCTTCAATCGCAACGTTATCGGCACATTGTGGCCGGCGGCTATCGCGGCTGATGGTGAGATGCACATCAGGTGATAGCCGCCCGGCTGGAATGTCACCGACCCATGTGCCGGCACGGTGACGGCGGTGACCATTTCCATTTGCGCCATGCCGCTCTTTTCCATGCTCCGGTGCAGCATGAGTCGGCCGCAATCCTGCGACGATGCGCCCGTGAGCACCGCAGGCTGAGCGCTGTTGTTGTGCACGGTGAAATAACCGGCGGCAGGAATTTGCGGCGTCAGGAAGCGGATCCAGGGACGAGAGACCGTCAGCGCCGGACTCGCCGCCAGCGCTGGCGCGGCCAGCAGCAGCGCAAACGTGGCACTAAGGGCGGCCGGTCCAAGACGACGCATAGACCACGATGCGGGTGCTGCCTGGTTCATCTTCAGGTTCCTCTGGCGGCGGCAAGCTTTCTTCATAGAGGCGTAAGGCGTTCAACACGGTGATGAAGCCGATTGCGCTCATCATGCCAGCGGGAATCCACGCCACGATGCCTCCGATCTGCTGGTCGTACGCTGCGGATATCGCGGGCAGCAGCCGGCCGCACAACTCGTAGTATCGATAAAGCCCGCTGGGGCCGAAGGTGATATAGGCGCCGAGCGCAATCTGCGGAAACATCACCACGAATGGCAGCACCATGCGCGTGCCAAAGGCGACGCCGGCCTGTTCCTTCGGCCTGGGGTCCAGCACCAGGAACCAGAACAACAGGCCGTCGCCGATCATGCTCCAGTTCATGATCGCGTAGAGCCGCGGATCCAGCATTGCCCGGAACTGCACGCCGGGGATCAGGAACAGGTAGATCAACCCAACAAACAGCAAGCCGGCGGGCAAGGGGTGTTGGACGACGGCGAGACCAGCGCGCAGGGTACGCGACCCGGTCAGGCGCCGGAATGGGCGCGGCATGCCACGGTACAGCGTCGGGCCAGGCCATGACAGCGCGATCAGGTACGGGCCGAGGTGGTGCATGAAGATGTGCTGCACGCGGTTCAGGAAGAACTCGTGGAGCGCCAGGTATTCGTAGTGCGTCTGCACCACGGCGTAGATGATGGCGATGCCGGCGACATACACCGCTTGGCGCCAGGCTCGCGGCCGCTGCGGTGGTGCCATGCGGGCCACACCACGGAAATACCACCACAGGCCCAGGGTGGTGGCGAGAAACTCCACCCAGGAGAAGTTGTACGGCATCCAGGGGGGCAGTTCGCTGGGATGTGCGACGGTGAACCACGACGCCGTGCCACCAAGCATCAACACCGCGCTCAGGCCGGCCAGGTCCTCGCGGTCGAACCCGCCGGCGGCGGCGAGCGGTAGTTCAAGCGGCGCACTGTTCATCGCCGCCGGTTCCTACGCTGCAAGTTGGGGCCACAGAAGCCAGAGCAACATTGAAAATCGGCCATGCGGTCTTCGTGCGACTTCGCGCGCCGGTGGACTGGGACAGCACAATGCCAGCCAGGCCCGGAGTCCGCGGGCCTGGCACGCCAATCGCCGGTGTGGATTGATGGGTGCCAGCCCCCGTTAATTCCACTGTGTCATTCACGCCGGCGTGCCTGCACCATCTTGCTGCTGGCCATGGCCGACTGCGACGTAACATTGTTCTTCGGCTGAAGAATCAACGAAAGCGTCCTTAGGATTATCTGGGCGGTGCTGGTGGTTGCCCGCACCATCGAG
>JASHVB010000047.1 GCA_030039695.1 Acetobacteraceae bacterium | reverse complement strand
CAAGGCGGCTTGCATTCCGAGGTTCCGTCCGTACGCTACTGCCCGAATACTCTAAGCCAACAGCCAGACAGGGTGGACGAATCAACGTGACTGCTGTACATATTCCTGACGAGCGGATTCGACTGGTTCATGCCTCGGGTGAGTGCGAGATCGACCTCGCCCGCCGCGAACTCCGGGTCCTTGGCGCTGCCGTGCGGGTTGGCGGACGGGCTTTTCAGATCATCGAAATACTCGCCCGGTCGGCCGGCGAGCTCGTCACCAAAAATGAGCTGATGGATCGCATCTGGCCAGGCGCCACCGTCACGGAAAACACGTTGGTGGTTCATACGATGGCGGTCCGCAAGGCGCTCGGGCGATATCGGAGCCTGCTGAAGACCGAGTCCGGCCGCGGCTACCGGCTACTCGGTCAATGGACTATCCAGAGGCAGGACGGGGTCGCATCGCCGGTCCATGCGCAGCGGGTGCGGATCGAAGCCGAAGCTCCGGTCACCAATTTTCCTGCACCTTTTACACGCCTCATTGGTCGAAGGGAGGCGGTGGCGCGGCTGCGGGACCTCGTGTCGGCGTACCGTGTGGTGACGCTGACCGGACCCGGCGGCATCGGCAAAACCATCCTCGCGCTGAAGGTCGCGCGCGAAGTCTTGGGCGACTTCCCCCATGGCGGTTGGTTGGCTGAGTTGGCGTCGCTGTCCGATCCTGCCCTCGTATCAACGACGGTAGCAGGTGCACTCAAAGTGTCGATCGCGTCAAGCAGCGTCGCGCTCGAAACCATCGCGCGTTCTGTCGGGGACAAAAAGCTGCTCCTGGTCCTGGACAATTGCGAGCATGTCATCGGGGCGGTCGCAGTCCTGGCCGAAACACTTCTGGCGCACTGCCCGAACACCACGATCATAGCGACAAGCCGCGAAACCCTCGGGATCCAAGGTGAGCACATGTATCGTGTTCCGCCGCTGGAAGTTCCTGCTGCTGGGCGTGACGAAGCGGACTACATTTTGAACAGCAGCGCGGTCGAGCTGTTTATCGCCCGGACAAGGGAATTGGACGCGAGTTTCTCGCCGCGTGCCGGCGAACTTCCGAGCGTCGGCGCGATCTGCCGGCATCTCGATGGCATCCCGCTGGCAATCGAATTCGCCGCAGCGCGTGCTTCTACGTTGGGCATACAACTGATCATTGCGCATTTGCACGATCGTTTTGCACTGCTGACGCGTGGCCGAAGGACGGCGCTGCCGCAGCATCGGACCCTGCGGGCGGTGCTCGATTGGAGCTATGAACTCCTGCCCGCTGCGGAGCAGCGTCTGCTGCGTCACCTGGCCATCTTTTCCGGCGGCTTCACCGTCGCGGCGGCCACCGCGGTGGTGAACGATGGTGGTGCCGAGCCGTCCTTTGTCATGGAGTGCATCGCAAACCTCATCACGAAGTCCCTGGTCACGATGGGCCGGGACGCGCCCTCGCGCTGGTATTTGTTGGAGACGATTCGCGCCTACGCCCTGGAGAAGCTCGCCGCAGAGGGCGAACGCGACGAGGCGGCACAGCGCCACGCGAGGTACTTTCTGGATCGCTATTCACGGTCAGTGTCGGAGATCAGCGCAGGCGTCTCCGCGCAGGAGCGGGCGGACCGAATTCGAGAAATCGACAACATTCGCAGCGTGCTCGACTGGTGCTTCTCCGCCGGCGGAGACACGGCTCTCGGTGTCGATCTCGCGGCCTTCAACGCGGACTGGTTGCGGGTTGACGTGGCTACGTCCACGATCGATACGCCGCGTGGCGCAGGGGAGTCACTGGATCTGCTGACCAAAGCTCACGACGCCGCGGAAGCCCTTGACGATCTCTATGCTCAGGCGCGAGCTCTGGTGGGCATTATCTTGCATCACAGCTTTAGCGTCGAGCACGATAGGACGCGCATGGCGGCCGAGCGGTTTTTGCGGTTGGCCGACGAGACTGGCAACGCGGTGCTCAGTGCCAATGCCGAGGGGCTGATTGGCTGCGCGTTGGTTATGGTCGGCAGGCCGCGAGAGGCGCAAGGATTTCTGCAGAGGTTTCTGAACGTTGATCGTTCAATGCTGGAGCGATCGCGGTGGTCTGAAATTGTACTGGCGTATCGTGGTGTGGTGCGAGCGTTTCTCTCAGCGGCACTCTGGTTGCGGGGTTTCATCGATCAGGCGAAGTTGGAGGCTCAGACGAGTCTCGGCGAATTGTCGCCCACAGACCTTCCGTTCCCGTTCTGCCGTATGCTGTATTATGGCGCGTGCCGCATTATGCCCACCACCGGCGATTTCGCGGCCGCCGAGCAAAGCATTGCGCGCCTGATTGAGACCGCGACCCGCATCAACGCACCGTTCTGGCAGACCGCGGGCGGTTTCCTATCCGGAAAGTTGATGATCGAACAGGGCAAGTTTGCGCAAGGCGTGATCGCGTTGAACGATGCGTTCGACGTCTGCCGCCGTTTCGGGTGGCGGATGTCATACCCGGAGTTCAAAGGTGCTCTCGCGACAGGCCTTGCCGGGCTCGGCCAACTCGACGAGGCGCTCGCCGCCGTGAACGAAGGATTGGATGACGTGGTACAAGCCGAGCACGGCCACGACCTGTTCTTCGCAGAAGTGCTGCGCATCAAGGGCGACATTCTGCTCCGGCGTGAGGATGTATCGGGCGCGAAAGACTCGTTCCACCAGGCGCTCAAAATCGCTCAGGAACAGGAAGCGCTGCTCTGGGAGCTACGCGCGGCCGTCAGTCTCGCGCGCCTTTGCGTGCAACACGGTCGTGGCGGCGAGGCGCGGCAGATTCTCGCACCGGTCTACGATCGCTTCACCGAGGGCTTCGGGACGCCCGATTTGCGCGCCGCGAAAGCATTCGTGGACGAACTTCGGGGGTGACGCACATGCATTCCGATCGGGCTTGGGAAAAGAAACTCGCCGGCTGCCATGCTGACCCTTGTATGGGGCTTAACCACCGCCGCGGACGCAAGTCGGATATCCGAAAATGGTGAGGTGAGTAGATTCTGTTTCATACACGTGGGGTGGTGCGTGAAGGGAACGGGCCCATCCTCCCGGTCCGGCCGGGTCACCAAATGTGTGCCAGACCCGAATCAGGTGAGAATTTGGCCGCTCACGTTTCTCAATATTGCCGCTGACCTGGCCGTCTCATCATTTACGGCAACGCGACACCGGCATCGCGAAGGCGCGTTCGGGCGTCGAATTCGTCCGCGACCTTGGCGTCGTTCGCGAGCATCGCGGCAGCGTCGACCTGAGCAAACTCGATCGCCCCCATTGCCGCAAAGGCTTCCTGCACCTTCGGGCTCCACAGCCCGATGTCGCGCACCGTCGGCACAATGCGGCTGAAAATGCGGCTACGGAACATCCGCATAGATTCGGATCGGTCGAGGATCTCGATGCACTCCCGGACGGGCAGACCGACCCGCTCAAACACCTCGCGGCTGTTGAAGCGGTCGCGCATGTGCCAGCACGCCTGCACGGTGAATTCCTCGCGCTCGACCCGCTCGGCGTCCGTGAGCTGGGGGTAATAGTCGCGCAGCGCCAGCCGGCCGAACGCCACATGCCGTGCCTCGTCTTGCATGACATAAGCGTTGACCGCCGCGGCCAGCGGATTTTTCGACTGGTCGCGCAGCCGCTGGAATGCCGCCAGCGCCAATCCCTCGATCAGGATCTGCATCGTCAGATAGGTCATGTCCCAGCGACTGTCCGATAAGCCGCTTTCGAGCAGTGCCTTCAGCCCGGGGGTGATCGGGTAGGCGAGCTCGAATTTCTCGTGCAGCAGGCGAGTATACGCCTCGACGTGCCGCGCCTCGTCCATTACCTGCGTCGCAGCGTAGAACTTCGAGTCGAGGTCGGGAACCGTCTGCACGATCTTCGACGTTGCGATCAGCGCGCCCTGCTCGCCATGCATGAACTGCGAGATTTGCGAGGCCTGATTGTGATGCCGCAAACGACGGCGCTCGGTTTCGGTCATGCGGTTCCAGATGTCCGAGCCGAAGATAGGGATGACCCGGTCGTCGATCAGCATCGGGTTTTCGGGGTCGAGGTCCTGTGACCAGTCGATGCGCTCGGCAGCGTCCCATTGCTGCTTTTTGCCCTTGTCATAGAGCTGCAGTAGGCTCTCGCGGTTCTCGTCGTACTCCCAGGTGAAGCAGACATCGGTATGGCCGTCGAATTTCCATTCCGACTGCTCGACTGGCAACGTGTAGCGATAGCTTGTCGACATCACAGATTCTCCGAGGCCAGCATTTCCAGGGGGGCGTGCGCCGCGCCGAGGCCGGGAGGCGGCGGCCAGATGAAATTTAGGAGCAAGTCGATCGTCGCGCCGAGGTCGTCCAGCCCATTGCGTTCCTTGGCGTGGCCGCTGAGGTCTATATCCAGCGCGCCGCGAACTGTGGCGTAGATCAGGCCCGTGAGTTTCACGCTGTCGGCCGAAGCAGTGTCGCTGCTTTGCTGGCACTGCGCGACCAGCGCACCAAAGGCATCGAAGGCGTCGCGCGCCGCTTCCTGCATGCTGCCGCCGTCGACACAGATTTCCGGGCCGCTGAACAGCAGGCGGTAGCGCGCCGGGTGCGCGCGCGCGTAGCTGACGAAATGCATGACCGCCGCCTTCAGGGCGCCCTTCGCGTCCGCCCGGGGCCGGCGGCGGCGAAATGCCCGGCGGAGCGCAGCCAGATCGCGCTCGGCGACAGCGGCGAGCAGCGCATTTCGGTCTTTGAAATGGCGATAGGGTGCGTTGTGTGACACACCGACCGCCTCGGCCACCGCCCGCAGCGTCACCGCGCTTTCGCCGCCGCTGTCCAACAGCTGCGATGCGGCCTCGACGAGCCGTCCCTTGGTTCCTTCCATGCGCGGTTATGATCAACCTAGGTTGACGTTGTCAACCACAAAGTTGACAACGTATACCTCCGTGGTGTTTAGGGACGCGTGGCGCTGACCACGAAGGGAATCTCGACTTGCGCGCCGCGGGTCAGATGGCTGAACGTCGCCGTACGTCGTCGGCGGGTGGTCCAAAATCGGCGTACCGTGCTATTCCGTTTGCGCAAGTACAATCCGCTGCGCACACGGGCGGGCCGGAGTTAATGCGCCCCCCTTGGCGACCAGTGCCTCCCCGCGTCGCCCCGGCCGGCAAAATCCGGTGGTGCAAGGGCGATCATTTGGAACATCACGATGGAGGATGGTGCTGTCGTGCCGGGAAATATTGAATTGAAGGAGCGCACCATCCCGCTCAGTGTGAGCTCGGCGGCACGCGCTGAACGCGGCAAGGCCATGCTGTCCGCGACGCTCACCGATCTCGTTGCTCCGCCGCTGACCGAGATCCAGACCGTGGAGCAGATGCGGACAGCAGCGCCGTCCCGGCGACAAGCAGCCTACGGCTGACATCCCGCCCGAGGTCCAGGCGGAGCTGGTTCACGCCATGCTCGACAGGCAGTACCGGGCGCTTCTCGATGAGCCGGTGGCGATGCTTGGAGGCGTGTCTCCCCGAGCCGCCGCGCGCGGCGCTAAAGGGCGCCGCGCCCTGGCGGCATGGCTGAAGCACTTGGAAAACCGCTCGGGCAACGCCCCAGACCAGGATGACCCGATGGCGACCTACGACTTCACCTGGCTGTGGCGGGAGCTCAAGGTAGCACAACTGCGGAAATGACCGGCCAGATGGCCATTTCGCACAGCTTCGCGGTCACCGGGCCTGCATGTCGATAACTCGGCTCTCTAGCCCGCGCCAGCTCCGAGCGACGTGCCACTCCCGTGCAACAATGCCTGCGTCGCCGTTTGGTCGCGTGCCAGGCCGCCGAACGACGCGAAACCCGCACCGGCGGCCGGCGTCTGATCCATCATGCCTGGGCCGTTCGCGGACCACGGTGATCCGTCCCAGATGCCCGGAACACCGGGCAGTAGGTCGTTCACACCGCCGTGGCGCGCGTGGGCGGACAGCAGCTCGCCGAACCTGAAACCACCCACACTCGCCCCACCACCCTCGGGCGTTGCCAGAAAGCCGTGCTGCTCCCCGCTGCTGTCCGTGTAGGTTCCGGCGATCTCGCCGCGGTCGTTGATGCCGGAGACGACGGTATCGCTGGCACCCGGGACATTCAACGTGGTGAGTGTGCCGTTGTCATAGACGAAGCCGTGAGTGACGCCGCTGCTGTCGACGTAGGTTCCGGCGACCTCGCCACGATCGTTGATGCTCATGCCAGTGATCGTGGCGTCACCCGGGGCATTCAGCGTGGTGTACGTGCCGTTGTCATAGAGAAAGCCGTGCTCCCCGGGGCTGCTGTCGTTGTACACTCCGGCGACGTCGCCACGGTCGTTGATCGCGTAGGCGAGGGTTTCGGTGGCACCCGGGACATTCAGCGTGGTGAACGTGCCGTTGTCATAGACG
>JASHVB010000046.1 GCA_030039695.1 Acetobacteraceae bacterium | reverse complement strand
CCGGTGACATAGCGATACACGTGGGCGTGCGTATCGATCATGCCGGCTGTCACCAGCTTGCCGGTCACATCGGTGACCGCGCGCGCCGCTTCCACGGGAAGCGAAGGTGCCACCGCGGCAATGCGACCATCGCGCACCGCGACGTCAGCGATCGCATCGAACCCGGTGGCCGGATCGATGACATGGCCTCCGCGCAGCAGATGGTCGAAATTCTGCTCCATACCTGGCCTCCCCGAGCTCCGATGATCGCGCGACGGCCGATTTCGTCAGTATACGGACAATATGGGCGGGGATTGCAAGCGGATGTTCCGCCCCACCCGCTGTTACCGCCGACACGCTCGCGCGTGCGATGACGCGGAATTGGTCCGACGAGATTGCTTCGCTTCGCCCGCAATGATGGGGTAAGTCGAAGTAAGAGCGATTGCGGGCCATGCGGCCCGGCATCCGACGGCCAGGGGGTCCGCACGCGTGACTGATCAGGGGGTCGGCTTCTCTATACCTCGGCTGGAGGATGACCGGCTGCTGCGTGGGCGCGGCGAATTCGTCGCCGACATCCGCCTGGCAGGAATGCGCGAGTTGGCGTTCGTGCGCAGTCCACTGGCGCATGCGCGCATTCGCGCGCTGCGCAAGCCGACTGGTGCCGAACGCAGCGTGTTCTTCGCGGCCGATCTGGTCGGTGTGCAACCGATTGTCGCGAATTCCGCGCTGCCTGGGTTCAGGACCTCCACACAACCGGTGTTGGCGCGCGAAAAGGTGCGCTATGTCGGCGAGCCGGTGGCGGTCTGCGTTGCCGATGACCGTGCCGCCGCGGAAGATATGGCCGCGGCGGTGGAGGTTGATTTCGACGAGCTCCCGCCGGTTTCGGAAATGCGCGCAGCACTGACCTCGCCCACGCGCGTGCACGAGCACTGGCCCGATAACGTATTTCTGGAAACCTTCGTCGACGTGGCGGCGGAACGCCTGGCCATAGCACCCATTGTGGTGCGGCGGCGGCTGCGCACCGCGCGGCAGTGCATGTCGCCGATCGAGGGGCGCGGCTGCGTTGCGACCTGGGATCGCAGACTGGAGCAACTGCTCCTCTATACCGCGACGCAGATCCCACATCTGGTGCGTACCGGGCTGGCGGAATGTTTGGGACTGGAGCAGGCACGCGTGCGTATCGTCGCGCCGGATGTGGGAGGTGGCTTCGGTTACAAGGGCATCCTGCTGGTTGAGGAAGTGTGCGCCGCGTTTCTGGCGCGCCGGCTGGGCCACCCGGTGCGCTGGATCGAGGACCGTCGCGAGCAACTCACGGCAAATGCGAATTGCCGAGAGCATGACTACGACATCGCGGTGTATGCTGAGGCAGACGGCACGCTGGTTGGCATCGACGCGGAAGCGGTGGTGGATGCGGGGGCGTACTCCGCGTATCCATTCTCGGCGTGCCTGGAGGCCGCGCAGATTGCGAGCATCCTACCCGGGCCGTACATGATGCCGGCGTATCGCTGCCGCACCTTCTCTGCCGCCACCAACAAGCCACCGATCTTGCCCTATCGCGGCGTCGCCCGCGCCGGCGTGTGCTTTGCGCTCGAGGTGATGCTGGATGCCGTCGCCCGCCAAGGCGGACTTGATCCGGTGGAGCTCCGCCTGCGCAATCTGGTGCCGGCCGAGGCAATGCCATTCGACAACATCACCGGCAAGCATTTCGACAGCGGGGATTATCGCACATGCCTGCGCCGGGTCGCCGCGGCGATCGACATGCCCCGCGTGCGGCGTCGCCAGGCCGAGGCAACCGGCTCGCTTCGGATCGGGCTTGGGTTTTCGGTGTTCTGTGAGCAAGCGGCGCATGGAACGTCGATCTATGCGGGCTGGGGGATTCCGATGATCCCAGGGTTTGAGCAAGCGGTGGCACGCATGACGCCGGATGGCGGTTTGGAATTGCGCGTCGGCATCCAATCGCACGGGCAGGGACTGGAAACCACGCTGGCGCAGGTGGCGCACGAAATCCTCGGGGTCCCGTTGCAGATGATCCGGGTGGTGCATGGCGATACGGCGATGACGCCGTATTCCACTGGCACCTGGGGCTCGCGCTGCATGGTCATGGCAGGCGGCGCCGTGGCAAGCGCGTGCACGGAACTGGCGGCGCGCCTCGCCCGCATCGGCGCGCATCTGCTGCAGGCGCCGGCCTGCTCGGTGCGCGTCGGCAACGGGGTCGTTGCGGGGCCGGCCGGCGAGGTCGGCATCGCCGACGTGGCGCGCACCTGGTATCTGCGCCCGCAGGACCTGCCCGAGGATGTGGCACCCGGCGGGCTGGAGATCACCGCCGGCTACAAGCCCCTGCGCGACAGCGGCACATTCAGCTACGCCGCGCATGCTGCTGTCGTTGAAGTGGATACAGAACTCGGCGACGTGCGTATCGTGGACTACGCCATCTGCGAGGATGGCGGCCGTCTGGTCAATCCGATGATCGTGGACGGCCAGGTGCTGGGCGGCGCGGCGCAGGGCATCGGCACCGCGCTTTACGAGGAAATGCCGTACGATGCGCATGGTCAACCGGGCGCAGCGACGCTGGCCGACTATTCGCTGCCGGGCGCTACGGAGGTGCCGGACATCCGCATCGACCACATGGAGACGCCATCACCGCTATCGTTCTTCGGCCAGAAGGGCATCGGAGAGGGCGGCGCAATCGGTCCTCCCGCGGCAATCGCGAATGCGGTGAATGATGCGCTCGCCCCTTTAGGGGTGGAGATCAGCGAGCTGCCGATCACACCGCGCCGCGTGCTGGCGGCGTTGCTGGCACGGACGGAATGAAGCCCGCGCCGTTTGATCTTGCGCGTCCGGCGACCCTGGCCGAAGCGGTGGCGGCGCTCGCGGAAGGTGGGCCGGAGACACGCGTATTGGCCGGCGGCCAGTCGCTCGGGCCCATGCTGAACCTGCGTGTGGCGCAGCCGAAGCTGCTGGTACAGGTGAACCATTTACCGGAGCTCTCCGGCGCAGCAGCCGACTCGGACGCGATCACGCTCGGCGCATGCGTCACGCACGCCACGATCGCCGCAGGCCGCACGCCTGATCTTGTCGGCGGCGTGCTGGCGCGTGTGGCTGCTGGCATCGCGTATCAGGCGGTGCGTAATCGCGGCACGATCGGCGGCAGTCTGTGCCACGCCGATCCCGCTGCGGATTGGGTCTGTGCGCTTACGGCGCTGGATGCCGAGGTCGTGCTGCAATCCGTGGCCGGTGTACGCCGCATCACTGTGGCGGCCTTTATCACCGGCGCGTTTGCCACGGCGCTGTTGCCTGGGGAGATCCTGACCGCGCTCTCTATTCGTCGTCCGCTGCCGAACGCGGTGTTGGGGTACGCCAAAGCCTGCCGCAAGCCGGGCGAGTTTCCGCATGCGATGGCGGCGGCGCTGATCGCGGGCTCGACGCGACGGCTGGTCATTGGCGCGCTGGGCGGCAAGCCGCTGGTACTGAGCGGTGCGCAGGCCAGCATCGATGGTGCGCTGGTAGCACTTGCCGACCTTGACGCGGTCGATCGGCACATGCAGCGCGCGGTGGTGCGGCGCGCCCTGGCGGAGGCAGGCGGGTGACGCGCGTCAACCTGACCGTCAACGGCGCATCCGTGACCGCGGATGTCGAACCCAGGTTGCAGCTTGCGGACTTCCTGCGCGAGCATTTGCTGCTGACCGGCACCCATATCGGCTGCGAACACGGCGTATGCGGCGCCTGCACTGTGCTGCTGGACGGCGCGCCGGCACGTTCGTGCATCGCGTACACCGCGGCGTGCGAGGGCGCCGAGGTGCGCACGATCGAGGGCCTGGAAGACGATCCGGCTGTGCAACGCCTGCGCGC
>JASHVB010000045.1 GCA_030039695.1 Acetobacteraceae bacterium | reverse complement strand
CCGTTCCAGTACATCCAGCAGATTCCCTACCTGGCGCAAGTCGCGCTCGTCGCGCCGAAGTTACGCCTGTGTCCCGGAGTGGTGCTGTTGCCGTTGCACTCGCCGCTGCATGTCGCCGAGGAACTGGCGTCGCTCGATGTCATGTCCGATGGGAAGCTGATCTTCGGCGCCGGCATCGGCTATCGCGAGATCGAGTTCAACGCCTTCGGTACCACGCTGAAATCCGCCGGCAAGCGCTTCGAGGAATGCCTCACCGGTGTGAAGCGCCTGTGGAGCGAGGATTTTGTCAGCATGGACGCGTCGTATTTCAAATTCGACGGCGTCAACTGCACCACCAAACCGGTGCAGAAGCCGCTGCCTCCGATCTGGATCGGCGCCAACATCGACGTCGGTATCCGCCGCGCTGCGCGCATGGCCGATGCCTGGTTCATCAACCCCCACAATAAGCTGGACACCACGGCTGAGCAGATGGAGGTCTACCGGCGCGCGCTTGACGACGCTGGCAAGCCGTTTCCGTCCGAGCTGCCGATGGCGCGCGAAGTCTTCGTCGCCCGCTCTCGCGACGAGGCCGTGCGGTTGGCCGCGCCGTACCTGGAGACGAAATACCAGGCGTATCGCGCCTGGGGTCAGGACAAGGTGATGCCAGCAAGCGACCACTTCGACCTGAAATTCGAGGAGCTGATGCAGGACCGTTTTCTGTTCGGTTCGCCGGCGGAAGTAACAGAGCAGATCCTGGAGCTGAAAAAACGCTTCGGCGTGACGACGCTGGTCCTCGGCATCCACTGGGCCGGTATGCCTGCAAGCCTGGCACTGGAAGAGATGCAATTGCTGTCCGAGGAGGTCTTTCCCGCGGTCAACCGCGCCTAGCCATACATCTCTGCCGCGCTGCGCGCCGCAGAGACCGGCGCGGGGCGCCAGGTGAGAAGCCAACCGCGAATAGACGCCTTCGCTGCCGTGACCAGGCCTGTGCTCACCCGCCGTCAGTTACGCAAACATCGCCGCGATCTTGGTCGGATCGACATCCTCGATTCGCGCCGGCTGCCAGCGTGGCTTGCGGTCCTTGTCCACCACCATTGCGCGCACACCTTCTGCGAAGTCTGGATGCCGCATCGTTGTATGAGTTAACGCAAACTCCGCATCCAGCGCCTGGGACAATGTCAGATCGGCGCCACGCTGCAACGCGGTCAGCGTCCAGCAGAGCGCCGACGGCGAAACCCCATGCAGCATGTCCAGTGCCTGGCGCGCCCATTCGCTGCCGTCAGCCTTCAGCCGCTGGACGATCTCCGATACCGTCGCCGCCGCAAAGCAATGATCGATCGCCACGCGCTCTGCGGCGAGCGAGAACGCTGGTAGTGGCGCAACGAACTGCGCCAGCGCCGCGGCGCCCTCGCTTGCCAACGCGGCGGATAAAGCCGCGAGTTCGGTTCGCGGCGTGAACTGCGTAGCGAATCCCGCATGCACCGCGTCCGCACCGCGCACGCGTGCCCCGGTCAGCCCGAGCCACGTGCCGATCTGCCCCGGCAGTCGCGGCAGGAAAAATGTCGCTCCAATGTCGGGAAAGAACCCGATCGCCGTCTCCGGCATGGCGAACATCGCACGCTCTGTGGCGACACGGTATGGCGCATGCACCGACACACCGATCCCACCGCCCATGCAGATGCCATCGATCAGCGCGACATAGGGCTTGGGATAACCCGCGATCATGCGGTTCAGTGCGTACTCCTCGGAAAAGAAAGCATCCGCCCCGGCGCGATTGCCGCCGAGCACCGCGTCGCGCAGCGCGCGAATATCACCGCCCGCGCAAAAGGCACGGTCACCGGCACCCTCGATGACCACCACGTGCACGTGCGCATCGTCGCGCCATTCCATCAGCACGCGAGTCAAGACGCGGATCATGTCGAGATCGAGCGCGTTCAGTGCCTGTGGTCGGTTTAGCAGAATGCGTCCCGCGCGTCCGTCTCGGCGGGCGATGACGCTGTCTTCGTTCGGCATACGGCGATCTCCGGCAAATCGCGGTCGTCTAGTCCGCGCCGCGGTCCGGAGCAACGTTGCCGCGGCTGGCGCCTGATCGATACGGCATCATAATTCCGTCACACTCAACCGGCTGACCATACCGTAAGGGCACGAGATTGTGACCAACCTCGGGGAGACCCCATGACTCTGCGAAAACTACTGTTTTCTGCCGCTGCGATCCTGCTCGGCAGCGCCGCCGGCGGCGTGTTGACCGCCGCGACGCCAGGCCAAGCGGTTGCGCCTGCCAATGCTTTCCGTGCGCCACCGCAGGACTCGGCGCCGACCGCCACGCCGATCAAGCACCTGGTGGTCATCTTCAACGAAAACGTCTCGTTCGACCACTACTTCGCGACCTATCCGAAGGCCACCAACCCGCCCGGCGAACCCGCGTTCATCGCGTTGCCCGACGTGCCGCTGGTGAACAATCTGGTGCGCGCGCACCTTCTGATCCACAATCCAAATTCCTCCAGCAAGGCGAATGGTGGCGGCGCCTCAGAACCGTTCCGGCTCGACCGTACCCAGGCGGCAACGGCCGACCAAGACCACACCTACACGGCAGAGCAACAGGCCTACGACCACGGCAAGATGGACTTGTTCCCCTTGCACACCGGCAAGGGCACGGCTGGCGGTGTCGGCGCGTTCGGCACCAAGGGCCAGGTGATGGGCTATTACGACGGCAACACCGTCACCGCGATGTGGGAATGGGCGCAGCATTTCGCGATGAACGACAATGCTTATAACGACACCTACGGTCCATCGACGCCGGGTGCGCTCAACGTCGCCTCCGGCCAGACGAACGGCATGAAGATCGTCGCCGCCAGCCAAAACCCGTTCACGCTGCTGGCCTTGTCCTACTACATCAGCGACGCCCAAAGCGGGCTGACGATGATCAACGACGTCGATCCTGGCTACGACGTGTGCTCCAAACCGAAGGATCAGGCGATGATGCAGGGCAAGAACATCGGCGACCTGCTGAATGCTGCCCGCATCACCTGGGGTGGTTTCATGGGCGGCTTCAACCTGGGCACGACCAACGCCAACGGTACCACCGGCTGTAAGCGCAGCACGCACTCGACCGTGGTTGGCACCGACGTCGTCGACTACATCCCGCACCATAACTGGTTCCAATACTATGCGTCGACCGCTAATCCGCTGCACGCCCGCCCGAGTTCCGTTGCCGCGATCGGCTACACGTTCGAGGCTGACGGCAAGACACGAGATCCCGCGAACCACGAATACGGCCTTAAGGACTTTTACGATGCGCTGAGCACGGGCAACTTTCCGTCTGTTGCGTATATCAAGATGCCGGCCTACCAGGACGGTCATGCGGGCTATTCGGATCCGCTGGATGAGCAAACCGGCACGACGGCACTGATCGATTTTCTGATGCGGCAGCCGGACTGGAAGAGCACGGCCGTGGTGATCACCTGGGATGACTCAGACGGCTGGTACGACCATGCTTTCACGATGCCAACCAGTGCCTCTTACGATCCTCAAGCGGATCAGCTCGACGGGCTCGGTCGCTGCGGCTCCGGCAGGCCGCAGCCGGGTGTACTGGGCAAGCCGGTGAACGGCCGCTGCGGTCCCGGCACGCGCCTGCCGTTCCTGGTGATCTCGCCCTGGGCCAAGCCCAATTACGTGAGCCATGTGCGCATGTCGCTCGCTTCGGTCGTGCGCTTCATCGAGGACAACTGGCTGCACGGCAAGCGGCTCGGGGGCGGATCGTTCGACGCGAATGCCGGGTCCATCATGGACATGTTCAATTTCCGCGCCGGGGGCAAGAACCCGATCCTGTTGCTCAACATAGCCACCGGTGAGCCGATGACCGCAGCCGAGAAGTGAGGAACAGGTGCATGCGCCGGCGCCGGTGCGGAATCGTCGCGGGCGCTCTCGTACTGCTGATCACCGCCGCAGCCGGCGGCGTTCCGATCGGGGAAAATCCCCACCCCGTGCGTCTGGTGCGTCCGCCCATCACGCCATTGTCGGCGATGGCGCAGCTCGGCCGGCTGGTGTTCTTCGACAAAAGCCTGTCGGCGTCGGGCCGCCTTGCTTGCGTGTCCTGCCACAGCCCGGCAAACCACTACGGACCGCCGAACGGTCTGCCGGCAATGGACGGCGGAGCGCACATGAGCAGCCAGGGCGTCCGCGCGGTGCCGTCACTGATGTACCTGGAACGCCAACCCAATTTCAGCATTGGCCCGGATAACGAGGAGAATGAGAATGTCAGCCTGACGCAGATGGCAGCACTCGGCCAGCAGACGCCCCGCGCGCTGAAGACTGCGCAAAGCACGGCGCAATCAGCCGTCAACATGGTGCCGCAAGGTGGCTTGTTCTGGGACGGCCGCGCCGACACACTGCAAAGCCAGGCACTGTTCCCGCTGCTCAGCCCGATCGAAATGGATGGCGGCACGATAGCGGCGGTCGCTGCGAAGCTGCGGCATGCAACCTATGCGCCGCGCATGGTGCAATTGTTCGGGCCGGCGATATTCGACACGCCACGCCTCGCGGTCGCGGAGGCGCTGTTCGCCGTCGCGCGTTACCAGATTGAGGACCCGCACTTCCATCCCTACGCCAGCAAATTCGATTTCTGGCTGGAGGGCCGGGCGCAACTCACTCCGATCGAGCTGCGCGGCTATCAATTGTTCAATGACCCGGCAAAGGCGGATTGCGGCGGCTGCCATCTTGACAAGCCGACGCCCGACGGGCTGCCGCCGATGTTCACCGATTATCAGTATGAGGCGCTGGGTGCACCGCGCAACATGGCACTCGCGGCAAACCGCAATCCGAAATATTTCGATCTGGGCATCTGCGGCCCGTATCGCACGGATATGCGCAGGCAGACCGAGTACTGCGGCATGTTCCTCACGCCAACGCTGCGCAATGCCGCGACACGGCATGTGTTCTTTCATAATGGCGTGTTTCATACGCTGCAGGAGGTGATGGATTTCTACGATTTCCGCGACCCGCAACCGCAGCGTGTCTATCCCCGGGCGAGCGACGGAACGGTTACGAAGTTTAACGACATTTCTGCGCAGTACCGCTCCAACATCGACGTCACTGATCCGCCATTCAACCGCAAATTGGGCGAAGCGCCGGCCATGAGCGCGCAGGACGAGGCGGACATCATCGCATTCCTCAAAACGCTGACGGACGGGTACCAGCCGCCCCCTCCGTCCACGTCATCGCGCGGAGCGCAGTGACGATGATGGCCGCACAAACTCCCGCACAAACTCCAGTAAATTCCCGCCCGTGAACAGATGCCCCGGCACACCAGCGCCGGCTGCGGCCGCCATGTCACTCGGCTGATCGCCGATCATGACGCAACGCACCGGATCAAGTTCCCATGCGCGTATCAGATCCAGCAGCATCCCCGGCGCCGGTTTGCGCCAGTCGCTGGCGCGGTGATAAGCGTCGAGCACTGCCTCGTCATGGAACGGGCAATAGCGCGCATCGTCAATTGTGCCGCCGATGCGGCGTGCCTCATTCGCCATCCAGTCCAGCAGATCACGTACCGCCGCTTCGTCATAATGGCCGCGTGCGACGCCGGATTGGTTGGTGACCACGAACACGTGCCAGCCGGCCTCGGTGGCATAACGGATCGCGTCGAGCGCACCGGGCATCCATTCGAACCGTTCGCGCGTGCCGACATATCCATGGTCGATGTTCAGCACGCCATCGCGGTCAAAGAACACGGCGCGGCGGCGCAGCAGACGCGGAATTTCCGCCTGAGCGCGTAGAAAGTCCTCGGGAACGCCGATATCGCAGAAATACCCGCCGCCCAGCGAGCCACGCAGTGCACCATCGGCTGCCAGATGCGGCATGATGTCGGCGCCCAGCGAACACCGCGGCGACAGCGAGTCGACCAGGCGTCGGCGAAACACGCAAACGCCGCCGTCGATGATGCCGCCGGTGCCGGGGGGCGGCGGTTCGCGCAAGCCGGTGATGCGGTCGCCGTCCAGCAGCACCAACCCGAAGCGGGACGGGCCGCCCAACTGCCGCAGCACCAAGCGGCCGGTGACGGATTCGTCGTCCGTCGCCGCGGCGGCCAGCAGATTGGCGAAATTGCAATCCAGCAACGAGTCGCCGTTACATAGCAGGAACCGTTCGTCCAGTCGGTCGCGCGCATGATAGATCGCGCCGCCGGTGCCGGCGTGGACCGGCGCATCGGAGATGGCGATGCGCGCTTCGCGCGGCAGCGCGGCGCGGATGTCCTGCACGGCTTTCTCCACTTCAGTGGACGGATGGCCCCCCAACAGCAGGAACTCGGTCACGCCGTACCGCAGGAACTCACGCAGCAGCCAGGCGAGAAATGGCCGCTCGCCGCACGGCAGGAGCGGCTTCGGCGTGTCGGCATTCAGCGCCCCGAGAGGCCTGCCGCGGCCCCCAACCAACACGGCGCATTGGGTGATCGTGGCGCAGGTCACGCTAAGCGCCCTTTCGCGACTTGCATGACGCTCGAGAGGCCTGCGGACGCGGAGAGCGCGCAGAGGGCGGCGGCCCAGGATGCTGTCCGCGAAGGCAGACCGCCCACGTAGGGTGCAATCCCTGAGAGGCTGTTTCGGCTACGGTGACGTCGGATCGGCACGCCGAGCTACCCTTCGGCTGTAGGTTCACGGCTGGCTCGGACCTTGTCGACTCGCCGACCGTCCATTTCCAGCACCTCGAAACGCCAGCCGGCAAACACGATGCGGTCCCCCACCCCCGGCACCCGGCGCAGCAACGCCAGGATCAGCCCAGCGAGCGTGTGATAGCTGCCCTCGGCCGGCAGGTCAGGCAGCTCAAGCCGAGATTTCAGCTCATCCACGGGCATCATGCCATCCAACACGAACGTCGCCTCACCCGCCGCAGCGTCGGTCACGGAGTGGTCTGCCACGTCGATGGGCTCGCCGACGATCGCCTCCAGCACGTCGGCTGCAGTCACCACACCTTCGAAGCTTCCGTATTCGTCCATCACCAGCGCCATGCCCAACGGGTCGGCTTTCAGCCGCTCCAGCGCGTCCAGCGCAGTCACCGTGTCAGGCACCACGATTGGCTGACGCAGTGCCGCGGTCACCGACAGCGGTTCGCCCCCCAGCATGCGGTCAAGTATGTCCTTCGCCTGTACCACGCCCACAACGTTGTCGATCGACTGGTCGCACACGACAAAGCGGGAGTGGGGCGCCGCCTTCAGGGTCGCCGCGACGTCTTTGGGCGGGTCGGTCCGGTCGATCCAGGCTAGTTCGGTGCGCGGCGTCATGATTGCCCGCACCGGCTTGTCGGCCAGCCGCAGGACGCGCTCGATCATGTCATGCTCTTCCGCCTCCAGGACTCCGGTTTGAGCGCCCTCGGAGAGCAACGCCTTGAGCTCCTCCTCGGTGACCGTCCGTTGGGTGGGGCGGTTCAGACCGAAGACCCGCAGGATCACGCCGGTTGATTGGCCCAGCACCCAGACGGCGGGCGCGGCGATGCGGGCCGTCCCGGACAGCGGACGCGCGACGCCGGCGGCGACATGTTCTGGACGGCGCAGTGCGAGCTGCTTCGGCACCAGCTCTCCGAACACCAGCGTCAGATAGGTCGTCACCACCACGACGATGGCGAGCGACAGCGATGGCGCTGCCGCGGCCAGCGACGGAAACTGCCTCAGCCAGACCTCGACATGGCGCGCGATACGGGCACCGCCGAACACGCCGGTGAGCACACTGACTAGAGTGATCCCGATCTGCACCGTCGGCAGGAACCTCTGCGGTTCGTCTGCGAGGAGTCTGGCCATCGCGGCGCCGGCCAGGCCCTTCCGTTCCAGCACGGCCAGTCGAGCGCGTCGCGCCGATACGAGCGCCAGCTCGGCCATGGAAAACAGGCCGTTGATCAGGATCAGCAGTAGGACGATCAGGATTTCAACGCCAAATGCCATGCCGGGTCTGCTGCAGTTCCACACGCGGCGTCATGATGCCGCCGGGCGCCTCGGCGGCAAGGCCCTTGATGGGGCAACGGTCAGATCTTCCGGTGGCGGCGATCCCGCGGTGTCGGCCGCCCTGATCGGCGCCACGATCCCGGCCGCGTTGTCGCAAGTCGCGTTCGTCGGTGGCGGCAGCAGCGCCGCCAACAAAGGCATGATCACCGCCGGCGAAGTCGTCATCTACCCGACGGCCGGCGGGTCGGTCGGCAACGCCGCCTGCACGACTTTGTACGGCTCTGACGGCGTCTGGATGCAGCAACCGGGTACGGGACACTTCGCCGGTGTGCCACAGGTGGTCGCGAGCGATCTCGTCTGGCTGCACCGACTGCGAATTTTCTTCCCGCGCGGCGGATTTCCGTGGTGTGGTGATCTCGCGGTTGCGAGACCGGGGAGGAGAACGCCATGCTCTGGACAGCCGTGGTCGTGCTGGCACTGGCCGGCCTGACTATTCTGTACGTACACGACCGGCGGCAGACGCAGCACACGATTCTGCGCAACTACCCGATCATTGGCTATTTCCGCTATTTCGCCGAAACGCTCGGCGAGTACATGCGACAATACCAGTATTTGCCCGACTGGTCGGAACGGCCGTTCAACCGTCTCGAGCGTGCCTGGGTGTATCGCTCGGCGAAAGGTGTTTCCAACCTGCGCAGCTTTGGATCGGAGAACGTGCCGGCGTTCGTGTTTCGCAACGCGGCCTTCCCAGTGCTGGACGAAGAGAAGCGGCCCTGGCCTGGCAAACAGATCGGCATCACCGAAGGGTCAGGCGCGTGCCGGATGCCTTTCCATCCTGCCAGCTTCTTCAACATTAGCGGCATGAGCTACGGCGCGTTGAGCCACGCCGCGGTATCGGCGTTGTCGCGCGGCGCAAAAATGGCTGGAATTTGGATGGCAACCGGTGAGGGCGGCCTGGCGCGCTATCACCTGGAAGGCGGATGCGACGTGATCATGCAGATGGGCACGGCGAAATACGGTGTGCGCGACGAGCACGGCAATCTCTCGGAGGCGCGGCTGCGCGAGATCGCCGCGCATGAACAAATAAGGGCGTTCGAAGTGAAGCTGGCGCAAGGAGCAAAGCCAGGGAAGGGCGGCATCCTGCCCGGCGTCAAGGTGACCCCTGAGATCGCCGGGATCCGCGGCATTCCGGTCGGGAAAGACAGCATCAGCCCGAACCGGCATACCGATATCGGCAACGTGCGCGAACTGGGCATCTTCATACATCGCGTGCGTACGGTGACCGGCAAGCCGGTGGGCGTGAAATTCGTTGTCGGCGACCCGGCTTTCCTTGATGAGTGGTTCAGCGATTGTGTGTTGCATCCCGAAGGCTGCCCGGATTACGTCCAGGTGGATGG
>JASHVB010000427.1 GCA_030039695.1 Acetobacteraceae bacterium | reverse complement strand
GGCGGGAACACCGACACTTCATTGGTCAGCGTCTGCATCTTCACCGGCCGGTAGTCCAGCGCCACGTCGCCGCGCTCGTCGCACCAGGCCAGAGTGTGCTTCAACCAGTTCACATCGTCGCGCTCCGGATAATCATCATGCGCGTGCGCGCCACGGCTTTCGGTACGTGCATTCGCGCCGACCATCGTCGTCATCGCGCAGCCCAGCAAATTTTGCAGCTCGAGTGCCTCCATCAAATCGCTGTTCCAGATCAGGCTGCGATCGGACACCGACATGTCCTCGAGGCCTCGCCAGACGCGGTGCATCTGATTGACGCCGTCCGCCAGGGTCGTGCTGTTGCGGAACACTGCCGCGTGGGTCTGCATCGTGCGCTGCATGTCCAGTCGCAGATCGGCGACGCGCGTGCCGCCCTTGGCATAGCGTGCATGGTCGAACCGGTCGAGCGACGCCTCGCCGGCCTTCGGCGGCAGCGGCGCCTGCGATGCGTCGGCCTTGATCAGATCGTTGGCGCGCAGCGCGGCGGCGCGGCCGAACACCACGATGTCCAGCAGCGAATTGCAGCCGAGCCGGTTGGCGCCGTGAACCGAGACGCAAGCGCCTTCCCCCACCGCCATGAGTCCCGGCACGACCGCATCGGGATCGTCCTTCGTCGGCCGCAGCACTTCGGCGTGATGGTTCGTCGGCACACCGCCCATGTTGTAATGGACGGTCGGCAGCACCGGGATCGGCTCTTTCGTCACATCGACGCCGGCAAACACCTTTGCGGTTTCCGAAATACCCGGCAGGCGCTCATGCAGCAAGTCGGCGCCAAGGTGCTCCAGGTGCAGCAAGATGTGGTCCTTGTTAGGACCGCAGCCGCGACCTTCATTGATCTCCACCGTCATCGAGCGCGACACCACGTCGCGACTCGCCAGGTCTTTCGCACTTGGCGCATAGCGCTCCATGAAGCGCTCGCCTTCCGAGTTCGTCAGATAGCCGCCTTCGCCACGCGCGCCCTCGGTGATCAGGCAGCCCGCGGGGAAGATGCCGGTCGGATGGAACTGCACGAACTCCATGTCCTGGCACGGCAGGCCGGCGCGCAACACCATACCGTTGCCATCGCCGGTGCAGGTGTGCGCCGAGGTGCAGGAGAGGTAGGTGCGGCCATAGCCGCCGGTCGCCAGCACAACGAGCTGCGCGCGGAAGCGGTGGATGCTGCCGTCCTCAAGGGACCAGGCGGTGACGCCGCGGCAGACGCCTTCCTGATCCATGATCAGGTCAAGTGCGAAATATTCGACGAAGAACTCGGCCTCGTGCTTCAGGCTCTGCTGATAGAGCGTGTGCAGGATCGCGTGGCCGGTACGGTCGGCGGCGGCGCACGCGCGCATCGCCGGCGGCCCCTCGCCGAACTTCGTCATGTGGCCACCGAACGGGCGCTGATAGATCTTGCCGTCCTCAGTACGGCTGAACGGCACGCCAAAATGTTCCAACTCGTACACCGCGGTCGGCGCCTCGCGGCACATATATTCGATCGCGTCCTGGTCGCCGAGCCAGTCTGACCCTTTTACCGTGTCGTACATGTGCCAGCGCCAGTCGTCGTCGCCGATATTGCCCAGCGCCGCGCCCATCCCGCCCTGCGCGGCCACGGTGTGGCTGCGCGTCGGGAACACCTTGGTGATGCAGGCAGTCTTCAGTCCGGCGGCACCCATGCCGAAGGTGGCGCGCAGGCCGGAGCCGCCGGCGCCCACCACCACCACGTCGTAGGTGTGATCGACAATATTGTAGGCACGCGACGATGGCAGCGTAATCGCGTTCATCGGTTTTCCTTCAGATGCCGAGATGCAGCACCGAGACGATGCAGGCCAACGCCAACACGAAGGCCGCCGCCCTGATCAGCAGGATCGAGGCCAAGCGCAGTGCATCATCCTGCAGGTAATCCTCGATCACCACCTGCAGTCCCAGTTGCAAGTGATAGAAGGTGGCAATCACCAGGCAGATCATCAGCACGACCGGCACCGGTGCGTGCAGCCAATAGGCAACATCGGAACGGCTGGCGCCCGCCAGTCGTATCGCCGCGCAGATGAACCACAGGCTCAGTGGGACGAGGGCCAACGCCGTCACGCGCTGCGCCCACCAATGGGCAGAGCCGGCACGGGCTGATCCCAGTCCACGCGCTCGCCCGAGTGGCGAACGCATCGTGTCCAGGTGCGGGACCTTACCATTTGGCATGTCTCATCCTCACCACACCGCGAAGCCAACGATCCAGACCAGCAGGCTGACCACCACGGTGGCAATCACCACGGTCCATCCGGTTTTGTTGTAAGTCGGCTTTTCGAAGCCGTAACCCGCGTCCCAGGCCAGATGACGCAAGCCGGTGAACAGGTGGAAGATCAGCGAGGCGGACCAACCAAGCAGGCAGATGATGCCGACCCACGAGCCCAGGAACCACTGCACCGCGGCGAACGCCCGGTCCGACACCGCCGCCGCCACCAGCCACCAGGTCAGCAAGACTGCGCCGACGCTGAGCGCGATGCCGGTGGCGCGATGGCTGATCGACAGCACCATGCTCAGTGGCCAGCGATAGGTTTGCAGATGGGGAGAGAGCGGGCGGCTGATCAGCTTGCCGTCACTGTTGCGCGCCACCATGAGCGCATCGCGTACGTCCCTCACGGATCGCTCCAGTTGTGTGTTCCCCGGCGCTAAGCCGTTGCGGTTGCTTACCCGTGCGGCCTGAAAGGGTCAACGCGACGGGGCCGGGGCGCTGGGACGCGTCCAGCACATGGGCGGCAGGGGAATCAACTCGGCAAGCCTGACCCGAGCGGAGGCCAGCGCACGCTCTGCCGGATCGGCGCCACGGGTCAGTCCTTCGAGCGCGATGACAGAGAGGTCGTTCAGGCCGACCGTGCCCAGCGTGGCGCGCAAATAGGGCGTCAGGAAGTCCGGCTGCGGCGGCGTGCCGGAGGGCGATGGTCGAGTGAACCAACCACCCGACGCGACGACAACAAAAACCGGTCGGTCACGCAGCATGCCGACCTTGCCGGCCGGCGTGCTCTGGAAGGTACGCCGGATGCGCACGACCTGATCGATCCAGGCTTTCAGCACGGCCGGCACTGCGTAATTGTGCATCGGCGTGCCGATGACCAATGCGTCACACGATTCCAGTTCGCCGATCATGATTTCTGATGCCCCGAAGGCCGGGTCGTCGGCCGGCGCTGCGCCCAGCACCGCCGCGCTGAACGCGGCATCGGGCATTGGCGGCGGATGGGTCGCGAGATCACGGTGGATGATCTCGGCGCCCGGATTGGCCTGCACCAGCCGAGCCACCAGTTCGTCCGCCATAAGCCGGCTGAATGCCGGCCGCCCCTTGGGGCTGCAGGTCAGATACAGGATCGTGCGCATGCGGCGTCCTGCGGTTGTTTGACTTGCCGCGCCATGCTGGCATCCGGATGCAGCAAAGCATTCCTCGACCAGGTTCGGCATGAGGTGCAGGCGCCGGTATGAGCGATCGGCAGCGCCAGGCGATCGAGGCCTGACAGCGCGCTCACAGAGCCGCCGTCGTGCTCGTCGCGTACTGCCCGCGAATGCCGATCATCAGCCGGTTCCACAGGTTGATCATGCCGATCGCTGTGCTCAGGTTGACGATCTCCACTGGCGAGAAATGCTGCGTCAGCGCTTCGTACTCTGCATCCGGCGCGCCCTGCGACGCTACGCGTGTCAGACACTCCGTCCACGCCAGCGCGGCACGTTCCCGATCGCTGTACACTGACGACTCCCGCCACGCATTCAGCAGATAAAGCCGCTGCTCCGTCTCGCCGCGCCCACGCGCATCGCGACTGTGCATGTCCAGGCAATAGCCACAGCCATTGATCTGCGACGCACGCATCCGCACCAGCTCAAGCAGCGCGTGCTCGAGGCCGCACGTTCGCAGATACGTTTCGACGCCGCGCAGCGCCGCGTAGGCGCCCGGTGCCAATTCCATCGCGTTCAGCCGTGCTTGCATCTTGCTCCATCCTCCACTGAGGCGATCGCGCCACCGCATCTGGCGACGCGTATGGCCTACACGCGAGGGCCAAGAACAGGCATACGATCTGGGCCATGAGCGCCACCATCACGCTGGACCGGAACGCTGCCGGCCCCCTCTCGCAGCAGATCGCCAGACGGCTGCGCGATGCCATCGCCGTCGGCACCCTGGCTCCGGGCGCACGGCTGCCGTCGGCGCGCAGCCTGGCCGGGCAGCTCGGCGTGGCGCGCGGCACCGTCGATGCGGCCTATGCGATACTGGCGGGCGAGGGCACGCTGGAGCCGCGCGGCCCGGCCGGGACGATCGTGTCAAAGGCGCTGTCGGCCAGACCGTCGCCAGTGCAGCGTCCAATGCCGTTTGGCAGGCGCCCGCAGGCCGCCGGCAATACGCCTTTACCGTTTCGTATGGGCCTGCCGGCGCTGGACGCATTTCCACGCAAGCTCTGGTCCACGCTGAGCGTACGCGCGACGCGGGGCATCGGTACCGCCGATCTGTCCTATCCCGATCCCGCCGGACACGGCCCACTGCGCGAGGCGGTCGCCGCCTATCTCGGCGTCTCGCGCGGCATCGGCTGCACCGCCGACCAGGTACTGATCACTGGCGGGTTCCAGGGCGCGCTGACGCTGCTCGCGCATTTGCTGCTGCGTCCCGGCGATCCGGTCTGGGTGGAAGATCCGGGCTACCCTCCGGCACGTCAGGCGCTGGAAGCGGCGGGTGCGCGCGTGGTGCCGGTGCGGGTGGATCGCGACGGCATGCGCGTCGCTGCGGCCATCGCATCGGCGCCGGGAGCGAAGCTCGCGGTGGTGACGCCGACGCATCAATGCCCGCTCGGCGTTGGGCTGACGCTGCCGCGGCGGCTGGCTCTGCTGGCCTGGGCGGCTGACGCGGGCGCCTGGGTGCTGGAGGACGATTACGACAGCGAGTTCCGCTACACCGGCCATCGGCTCCCGGCGCTGAAGAGCCTCGATCGTGCCGGGCGCGTTCTCTACGTGGGCAGCTTCAGCAAGGTGCTGTTTCCCGGATTGCGGCTTGGCTATCTGGTAGCGCCGGATGAACTGTCGGAGGCGTGCCAGCGCGCCTCGCGACTGCTGCAACTGGGCCAGCCGCTGCTGCCGCAGCGGGTGGTCGCCGCGTTCATGACGGAGGGGCATTTTGCCCGTCACCTACGCCGAATGCGCACGCTCTATGCCGCGCGGCGGCGCGCGCTGACCGAGGCGCTGACCGCGGCCTTCGGCGATCGCGTCGCGGTTGAGCTCGCCGCCGGCGGCATGCATTTGCTTGCTCGGTTCGCC
>JASHVB010000426.1 GCA_030039695.1 Acetobacteraceae bacterium | reverse complement strand
GCAGGGGGCCTGACCGAAACCACGCGCGCTAGGTGGGAGAGCTCGCGCTGCGCCCTGACCGGGATGAGCGACCCAGGTGCGCTGGCAACGCGAGTTCGTGGGTGTGTTGCCCCTTCGTCCAAGGTCGCTGCGCTCAGCAACCTCACCCCGCCGAAGGCGGGGCTTTTTCCAACCTATGCCGCGACCTTCAGCGCCGGTGCAAGCTTGAAACTCGCCTCGGTCTTCGCGCGGATCTCGGCCAATGTCACGTCCGGCGCGACATCCACCAGCGTGACCCCGTCCGTGCCGATTTCGAATACGCCCAACTCGGTGATCACCAGATTCACCACACCCGCTCCGGTCAGCGGCAGCGTGCAACGGTGCAGCAGCTTCGACTTGCCGCCGGCGGTATGCTCCATCAGCACCACCACACGCTTCACCCCAGCGACGAGGTCCATCGCGCCGCCCATCCCCTTCACCATCTTGCCGGGGATCATCCAGTTCGCGAGGTCGCCGTTTTCCGCCACCTGCAACGCGCCAAGAATCGAAATGTCGATATGCCCACCACGTACCATCGCGAAGCTGCCCGCGGAATCGAAGAAGCTGGTGGTCGGCAGCTCCGTGACTGTCTGCTTGCCGGCATTGATCAGGTCGGCGTCTTCCTCACCTTCAAACGGAAACGGCCCCATGCCGAGCATGCCATTCTCCGAGTGCAACTGAATCGACATACCCTCGGGAATGTGGTTCGCCACCAGCGTCGGAATGCCGATACCGAGATTGACGTAGAACCCGTCCCGCAGCTCACCCGCTGCGCGGGCCGCCATCTGATCGCGTGTCCAGGCCATCGTCCCGCTCCTCCTTAGTATCGTTTCCGCACGGTGCGTTGCTCGATCCGTTTGTCCACACTCGGCAATTTCACAATCCGGTTCACGAAAATCCCCGGCGTGATGATGTGGTCCGGATCGATCTGGCCATTCGGCACCAGGTCCTCCACTTCCGCCACCACCATCTCCGCCGCGGTCGCCATGATCGGATTGAAGTTCCGCGCCGTCTTCCGATAGATCAGGTTGCCCTCGTGATCCGACTTCCAGGCATGCACGATCGCCAGGTCGGCGCGCAGGCCGCGCTCCATCACATAGGTGCGGCCGTCGAATTCCTTCGTCTCCTTGCCTTCGGCGATCTGCGTGCCGGCACCGGTCGCAGTAAAGAACGCCGGAATGCCGGCGCCGCCCGCACGGATGCGCTCGGCCAGCGTACCCTGCGGGTTGAATTCGATTTCCAACTCGCCGGCGAGATACTGCTTGGCGAAGGTCGCGTTCTCGCCAACGTACGAGCTGACCATCTTCTTCACCTGCCGCGTCTGCAGGAGGAGGCCGAGGCCTACGTCGTCAATACCAGCGTTGTTGGAGACGATCGTCAGGTGCTTCACGCCACTGTCGCGGACCGCCTCGATCAGTGCGCTGGGGATGCCGCACAGGCCGAAGCCGCCGGACATGATGGTGATACCGTCGCGCAGTACACCCGACAGGGCCGCCGCCGCATCGGAATAGAGCTTGTTGACTGCCATGCGCACCCCCGCCGTGACGGTGGCAAACTGCCGCGCGGATCGACGGGACGCAAGCGCGGGGGCGGGACGGGACCCCCGTCCCCCTCGAGCGGGGGGTAGCGGGCGGTTACCGGGTATCGCTGGCGCCGTTCCTGACTTTTTGTCGGTTGGAGAAAAGCTCAAAGGGTTGGGAAGGCACCCCTCCCCGCCGCTGCCGCCATCGCCGCTGAGGGCGCGCCGTCACGCCCGCGCTGACCGATCTCCAAGGTCCGGCCATCCAGCGCGCGTGTGGTTGGATTGCCCCAGGCGTCGGCACTCTATCTCCGGATGACGCGCGCATTGATGGCAATGCCGTATGTGGGTCGACTGGAAGATGTACTCAAAACCGCCGCCGCCAATGAATTCGTAGGACCAGCGGTGCCGCTGCGCCTTTGTCTTCGGCCGCGGTTCGGTCCTAAAATTGGCCGACACGAGTGCGGCACGGAGATGCGCCCCATGCCAGTAACCCCGATCCACGGTTACCGCGAGCCGAGCGACGCTGCGCTGAAACTCGTTAACGAGAACAAAATCGCCGAAGCGCGGTTGTTGCGGGCGATCGAGCGCCTGGTCTCCGACGAGGTCGCCGACGCGCGTTGGGTCGAGATCGCCCGAGCGCATTTCGAGCAGGGTTACATGGCGCTGAACCGTGCGATCCTGCAGCCCGATCGCGTCGAGTTACCCGACTGATCGCAGGCATGCCGTGGCGGCGACGATCCGCCGCCCGCTGGGGTACGGCGGAACCACCTTGCGTGGCGTGTTCCGCCCGATGGCCGTCTTCCCGTGTCGCCCGATCACCACGCGATAGCGAGATGCACGCTGCCGTCCGGTGCATGCCACCAGACTCGCGCGCAACCGGCAGGGCCAGCATCTGTCGTTGGCCTCGCTACGCTAGACAGCCTCCGAGCCAACCGGCTCCGCCCGAGCGGATTCCGTCGCGTCCAGCACTTCTCGCACCTTCGCGGCAAGTTCCTGCAACGTGAACGGCTTGGCCAGGAAGTACAGGCCGCTGCCCGCATTACACGCGTCCTCGCCCGCCTGTCGCGCGTATCCAGTGGTGAACAGCACGCGGATCGTTGCGCTCGCTGCGCGTGCGGCATCGGCCAGGGCACGCCCGTCGACGCCACCAGGTAGACCGATGTCAGTAAACAGCAGATCGATGCCACCACGATCGGCGATCAACCTGATCGCCTCCATGGCATCGGGCGCTTCCAGAACCTGATAGCCGGTCTCGCGCAGAGCCTCGACCGCAGGCCGGCGCACGGCCACGTCGTCCTCCACAACCAGCACGGTTTCCCCGCCGTGTTTGCTGGGCGGTTTCGGCACGGCGGTGCCACGCTCCGCAGCGGTTGCATCTCCTTGCATATAACGCGGCAAATAGAGTGTCACCGTCGTGCCACGACCTGGCTCGCTCGCGATGGCCGCATGTCCGCCGCACTGACGAACGAAGCCACAGACCATCGACAGCCCAAGGCCGGTTCCGTTGCCGAGCGGCTTTGTGGTGACGGACGGCTCGAACGCTTTCGCTGCCACCTCCTGCGGCATGCCAGGGCCGGTATCGGCGATAGCGATCATGACGAAATCGCCGGCCGAGGCATCCACATGGCGGTCGGCGTCGTCCTGATCGAGATGCGCGTTGGCGATCTTGACGCTCAGCCGGCCGCCATCGCGCATGGCGTCGCGGGCATTCACCGCCAAGTGCAACACGGCGCTTTCGACTTGATTGGCATCGACCCGTGTCAACCACAGCCCGCTGGTCACAGCTATATCGAGCGCGATGGTCTCGCCCAGTGTGGCGCGCAGCAGCTCCGCCATACCGCCGACCAGCCGACCGAGATCGAGCGGCTCCGGATCGAGCGGCTGCTGGCGCGAGAACGCGAGCAACCGGTGTGTCAGACTCGCGGCGCGCTGCACGCCCTGCATCGCCGCGTCGGCAAGCCGTGACAGCGACCCCGCCTCTCGCGGCAAACGCCGCATCAGCAATTCGATGTTGCTGCTGATCACGGTCAGATGGTTGTTGAAGTCATGCGCAATGCCGCTGGTCAGGCGGCCGACCGCTGCCATCTTCTGCGCCTGGCGTAGCGCTTCCTCGGCGACTTCGCGCCGTCGTACTTCCGCCTGCAACGTAGACAAGCTTGCCGCTTCACGCTGTGCACGGCGCGCCGCCACGAGGCTCAGAGCACAGAGGGCAAGCGTCGCGGGGATGCCGAAGATCAGGTGCGTCTCCATGAGGTTGCGCCATTCGACGACGATGGCATCGCGGCTTCGGGCCACAATGGCATAGACCGGGTAATGGTCCAGCTGACGGTAAGCCACCAGCCATCGGCGGTCGCCCGATGCACTCAAGCGCTGGAGGCCGCTGCCGGGCAGATTGTCCGCAACGGCGCTTTGCCGCAGCGAGACAAGCTCACGCTTTGGCACGACGAACCGAGACGCCGGGTCGCGTGCCAGCGTTCGGCCGTTCGCAAGCACCAGAGCGGTCGTGTATCCGCCGGTCCCGTCGGCCGCCTCGCGGTCCGGGGCCAAAAACGATTCAGCATCAGCGGAAACGAGTATACCCCCGGCAAAACCTGCCGGGTTTTGCCCGCGGCGGAGGCCGACAACAACGGACGACGCGCCGGTCAACGGATCGGCGCGCACCGCGCCGATGAACAGCGGTGTTCCGGCGGTCTGCCATGCATCGGGGCCGCCGGCGGCGATGTCGCGCGCGACCGGATAGCCGGAGACGGATAGCAGCGTATGCCCCGCGCCGTCGATCACTGTCACATCGGTCAGTTCGGGAAATCGACGGATCATGCCACGGATGTCGTCGCGTAGCGCCACGGACCGGGCGCTGATCGCTGCGTCATCGAGGCCGTACAGCAGCGCATTGATCCGTGCCGCGACCAAAGACTGGGTATTGAGAACGGCCGCCGCATGCTCTGAGGACGCCAGCAGCGCACGCGTTAGTTGCGTGTGGTCGTCACGCAGCGTCGCGTTCCAAGCCAGCCAGCTTCCTCCGGCGAACACGAGAAGCGGCAGCAGCAATGAAGCGATGACCAGGCTATAGTAAGCGCGCGCGGCGGTAGTGCGGATGCCGACATGGTCGATTTGCATTGTGCCTCTGGCCGCGCGACGGATCGCTCTGCTTGGAATCGTTCCCAGCGGTCGCGTTCGCCGACGCGACGTGCCGATGCGAGGCAAGCATTGCTGACACACGACGGAACCCGTCGCCATAGGCCCGTCCGGGCATGAGCGTCACACGCGCGTGACCATCGTTCAGTTTTAATTATAGCCCCAAAAGCGTCCGCTACCCGTGGTTGGACCACTGCTGGGAGAGTAACGGGTACCGGACTGAAATGAGTTGGGGCTGTCCAGCGGGTCCTGCCCGGCCGGCGGCGGAGCTGTTGTGCCGAGGCTGCTGCCCCGCGGACCGGTGATGCCGAGCGCCTGGGGCCCCCCGGCGCATCCGGCGAGCGGAAGCAGGAGCAACAAGAGAAGCGTTACTTGGCGCATGGGATTAGTCTGCGCTTTGTTGGCACCGCTGAAAAGAGCCGATCCGATTGCGGCTCCGTCACCGGCCTTGACCTCGCGCACGGCGGGTGTCTGCGGACGCGACCACGCGACGGGTCGGGCGAGATCGACAGCCGGATAGCGTTTCTCCGGCCTCAAGCAGGCCGCGAATCCAAGCTCCGGGACGTACTGGCGGCCTGTCGACCGGCATGGCCGTGCTACGTGCCAGCCACGCCTTTTGCCATTCAGCACGTTTGCGCGAGCGCGCAACCGTTTCGATTTCCCCTCGCATCGGCTCATTCCCATGCTATAAACAGCGTCGCCGATCCGGGGAGGACAGAGACGTGCGCAGCTTGTTCGCACCATTGATTGCGGCTCCACTCATCTTCGCCGCAGTGCCTGCATTTGCGCAGGGCAATCCATCGGCCGATCAGATCATCAACTCGCTCAAGCCAACCGGCAATCTGACGGCCGGCGGCACACGCGGCATTCGCCTGGGCGCGCCGCCTCCGGCTTCCACCACATCGGCGCCGGTGGTGCATGCCGCGACACGCCCGACGCATCTGGCGTCGACCCGCCCGGGTGCCACGGCGACGGCGGCAGGCAGCGGTCCGTCGGTCAATCTAACGGTCGATTTCGCCACGGGCTCGGCGCGGCTGACGCCGCAGGCCATGGCGACGCTCAACCAGTTGGGCAAGGCG
>JASHVB010000425.1 GCA_030039695.1 Acetobacteraceae bacterium | reverse complement strand
AGCAGATCGAGCATCTGGAACTCAACGACCGAGTCCTGCAGCCCCTGTGCCAACATCTCGTCCACCGATATCCTCGGGATCAAAGTGGCATCGCTCGAGGTTTTCGGGTTCGCGGTGTAGAGGCCGTCTTCGTCCTTCACGAAAATCATCGCCTTACAGCCGAACTGCTCGGCGACGAGGAAGCAACCGGCGTCCGTCCGGTAGGGCGGAATGACGCCCTCGGGAGCCGGACGGATCCACATACTGTAGGGCGGCATGCCGCTGAAGACGACGGCGTTTACCTCGGCAAGATAAAGCGGCACGGCTGAGAGCCCGGCGCGATCGACCGCGGAGATGCCGTATTTGGCAAGGAGCGTCCCCAACATTACGGCGTTCTGATCGGCGACCGAGGCGCCAAGCTGTGAGAGCACACCCGCCGGCAGACCTAACCGCGCCGCGATCGAGTAAAGGTGTCGAGCCCGGGTGCCTGCGCCGGTTCCAATAAGCAGCTTGTGGGCGTTGCGGACCGCGACGATCTCATCCACCAGCGGATAGACCGCTGCGCGACCCCGGTCGATGATACTTTGACCGCCGATCTTGATCACCGTCGCGTCCGGCAGAATCCGGAAGTCCGCGGCGCTCTCCGCTGCCGCCAGAAGCTGCGGGTCGGTCAGCGACCGCTGCGTGAGGAGGGCTTCGAGCTCTGCCGTCGTGTCGACCATGGGTTATTCCTTTCGCCATCTCAATGCGAGTCCGCGTGCAGCCCGTGGGCCCGCTAGTGTCTCATGTACGCGGCTGCAAGAGTCTGCGCAAACAGGGTAACGACGCAGGGGAGCGCAGGCACGGCACGTGATAGTTGTCGCGGAGACGGGCTCGTCAGGGAAGAGGCGCCGGTAGCCCGAGCATGCGCCATGATGCGCCTGTTATGGAGAGGCTGATCGGCAGCGCCTGCCGCTCAAAAATCAGCCGCCACGGTGCCAGAGGGGGGCTGATCTCGATTCATGCGCCGCAGCGTTGCTGCTGCATCGGTCCACACAATTCAACCCCGTGGTGTGTCCAGGTCTGCCAGCGGAGATCGCCAAGCAGCTCGAGCGCGGCGGGCGCTTGCTCAGGAATCCAGTAAGCCTGGGCCGCGAACGGGACGGTAAAGCGGCTGTCGGAGGGATCCGGCCGCCTGCCGGATTAGCGGCGTTGTCGCATGAGCCGTGGTTCGCCGATATCGGGCTCGGTGCTGTGGCGTCCCCGTGGACGCGCAACGAAGTAGGCCGCCTCGCACAGAAGCTTGGATCGGACTTAATCAATCGGCTTGGCGGCCCCCGTTTCGCCTTGATGGAGGTCAAGCCATCTGCCCTCGACGTCGCGGCTCATCATGTAGATCCGGCGATTGGTCGGATCGCCGTAGCGGGCACAAAGCTCATCGAGCGGGGGTGTTGAGCGGTAGCTTTCCTGGTAGTCTCGCTCGCGCATGGCAAAAACCTCCTCGCAGGATGCACGCTCGAGATAGTCGATATTCGATTCGTTGACATCAAGCTTAAGTGGCAGGCGCCGCGGCTTGCTCGCGGTTGCCAGCATCACGGGGATCCATTCCCGTTCGGACAGCCAGGTATCGAACTTCGCCGGACGGAGTTTCTTGATCCGCTCTGGCAGGCTGTCGCGATCGTCCTCAATCAGACGCTCGTCCTCGTAGCGGGTCGCCAGCCCGGCATAGAAGAATGGGCTGACGGTGCGACGGCGCAGTTCCCCAGGGATACCATCGAGGACGTCGAGCAGACGATCGAACTGCGGCAGGGTATTTTTTGTCAGGAACAGCTTCTCTTCGCGTATCATGCCGCGCGCGCCCCCGAGCTGCAAAATTGTAGCCTGGTACTCGAAATCACCACGCCGGCCGTTCCAGCGATCATGGATGTCGCCATAACCGGCGAGCGAGGCGTGAAAACCAATGATTCCGGCCGCTCGCCGTTCATCGATCCAGGCCGCCAGCTCTTCCCCGCGCCGAATGCGGAGACCACCGAGATTGAGGATAGGGAACGTTGCCCCGCGCCGCTCGCGCAAGCGAGCGACACCCTTTAAGGTCTCGATGTCGTAGTCATAGGATGGTCCGACAAATATGCCGATATCCAGGTCCGGCCGCTCGGCTTGTCTCCAATCATGGAACCGGTGCACAAGCTGCTCGAACCGCGCAAACGGCAGCGCGCTGTGCTTTCGCGATTCCGAGATCAGGCAGTAGCGACAGATATGAGCGCAGGGTGCATGCCGTAACGAAAACCGCAGCCCCTTTCCGACGATCTCCCTTGGCATTCTCACCCCTACACCTGCTCGGGCTGCCAGCTTGGCACCTTCGCCGGACTATACAAAGCCGACCATCTCCTTCTTTGGTATCTATCCTCGGTCACATCGATCGTTCCCTGGCTGACTGCTGGGTCTCCGACATTGGAAGCCCCACTTGTTCCAGCTTCAGCCGCCGCCGGGGCGGACGAAGAATCGATCAATGTGCACGCCATCTCGCAGCATCACCTCACTTGACACTTCGTCGCTCATCCGCCAGCGGTTAGCGGCCATATGGCGAGAACCTCTCCGTCAACGAAGCGTTTCGTGGCGATGACGTTCGGCCCGGACAGGCGACACCCCCATCGTCGCCATCAGCACGAGCGTGAGGGGCGTGGCCGAACCAGGCGATGTGGCCGTGTCATCAACCAGTGCGTGGTGCGACACCCAAAGCCGCGCGTTCATGATTTTCACGCATGAGCTCATCCAGCCGCCGGCCGGGCGTGTAGCCAGCCAAGCCGGGCGGCCGCGCCACACCATCGAGCAGGCGAGGGCAGGGCTCGACCTCGCCGATTACCACGCGGACGGGAAACCGTGCCGCGTAGATCGGCAATGCATAGTCGCTCTCCTCGTCGCCAACGCCCTTTGATCGGACCTTTGCCGCCGCCTGTTCGATCGTCATGCCGACGACGGTCGTGGCTTTCAGCTCCAGCTCTGTGCTGGGGCGCAAACTGGCGGCGCGGTCGGGGTAGAATCGGTTAATCATGCGATCGAGCGCGGCTGACTTCTCTGCCGGATCATCGACCCTGTGCGCCGTGCCGAAGCACATCGCCGAGCGGTAATCGACCGAGTGGTTGAAACCGCAGCGCGCGAGCACCAGGCTGTCGAGGTGCGTCACGGTGAGGCAGACCGCCAACCCGTCTCGTTGCGATCGCAGCATGCGACTCGCCGACGAACCGTGCCAATAGAGATGGTCCCCCTCGCGCCAGAACGCCGTCGGTGTGCAGTACGGCTGGCCATCGATCGCGTAAGCAATGTGGCAGATCATCGCCGCATCGAGAATCGCGTAGACGCCCGCCCTGTCGTAGCGACCGCGTTCATGCAAGCGACGTAACCGATTGCGTTCGGTTACGGGGAACGCGTTGGCCCCTGCGTCAATCATCTTGGCCATCTGAGGTCCTCATGATGCCCTGTTCACTTACGGCGAGGTGCACATGGCGCGATGACCCGTTTCCGATGGGTGACGTCATACCAATTGCTGAGGGTATTAATCACTTGCCGCGAACGAACTCCGCAAATGCACCGCTATAGTCAGGGTGCCAACGCGACAAGGCCGGGCGGTTCTCGATGATGTCCTGCGCCGCCCATAGGATGCGCCGATTGTCCGTTTCGCGGCTCACGTCGTTGTCCGGGCAGAGGATGTAGAAGTCGCCGCGGTTCATGCCCTCGACCAACAGGTCCACCACCTGATCGGGCGTCCACGCGCCCGGCGGCTTCTGGCTCCGGCCGCGGCTGGTCATGCCGGTGAACGTCGAGCCAGGTACCAGCAGATGCGCAGTGATCTGCGCACCATCCACGTTGCGCAGGCCATGGGCCAGTGCTTCGCTCAGCACCTTCACGCCGGCTTTGCTGACATTGTATGCGGTGTCGCCAGGAGGGCAGGTAATCCCTTGCTTCGACCCGGTGTTGACGATGGCGCACGGGGTCTTTTGCGCTAACATGCCCGGGGTGAAAATTTGCACGCCGTTAATCACGCCCCACAGATTCACCTCCAACACGTGGCGCCAGCGATCGATATTCTCCCACGGGCCGCCGCCCGGCGCGGTACCGGCATTGTTCATCAATACCGAAACCTCGCCGAAAGCCGCATAGACGAGGTCATGCAGCTTCTGCACGTCTTCCAAGCGACTTACATCGGTGGGAGCGGTAAGCACGCCAGATGCGCCACGTGGCGATAACGCCGCCACTTCGACTGCGGCTTTCGCCAGCGCCTCGGCCGACAGGTCGGCGAGGCACACATTAAGCCCCATGCGGGCAAATCGCCGTGCCGTGGCGAGGCCGATGCCGCTTGCCGCACCGGTGATAACGGCGGTGCGGTCCTCGGCAAGTGCGGGATGGGGCATGTGGGGCAAACTCCTTGAATCAGTGCGCCAGCAAGACGGTATAGCCATGCGCCACGAAGATCGCGTGCGCCGCGGGAGATCGCAGGAACGCCAATACGTGCCGGGTCTTTGGATTGGTGCTGCGCGTCACCGCCGCGACGGGATAGACGATCGGGGGATGTGTGTCTGGCGGGAATCTGCCTACGACAGCAACACCGGGATCAAGCCTCGCATCGGTATCGAACACAATGCCCAGCGCCGCTTCGTGCCGCGACACATAGGTGACGGCGGTCCAGACGTCCGCCGCGTTGGCTACGTGGTCCCGCACGCTCGGCCACACGCCGAGTTTCTGCAATGCCGCACGGCCATAACGCCCAGCTGGCATCATCATTGGATCGCACATCGCGAGACGCCCACCATCCAGCATCGTGGCGAGCGCGAACCCGGACGCGATGGTCACCGGCTTGGCAGCGGCGGCGGGTGCGATCAGTACCAGCGTGCTGGACAGCAGATCGACACGGGTGGCGGGGTCGACCAGCTTATGGGCAACGGCGTCATTCATCCAGTCGGCATCGGCAGAGAAAAAGATGTCGGCCGGGGCGCCGTTTTCCAATTGCTTCACCAGTGCGGGGCTCGGTCCATAGACGGTGGTGACGGGTACCTGCAGTGACTGGCTGGCAGCCTCTGCCGCGGGATCGAGCGCGGGCTTCAACGTTGTCGCGGCAAAGATCATGAGCGGCTCGTCCGCCGCCCGTGTGAGGCGGGATGTGGCTGCCATGCCCAGCGGGGCGCCGAGGATGGCGGTCAGCAGGGCTCGGCGCGCCGGACTGTCGCATTGCGCGGCGACAGACGCCGCACGACCGTGCCGCCCAGCACCCGTATCCTCGGCCTGGCAGAGGCCGGCGTGGACGGGCGTGGATAGCGGACGTTTGTCCGCCATGGCGATGGGGCGGAATCGCCCAACCGCCATTGAACGCGAGCAGTCTCTCAGTGGTGCACGCCGCATGACCGGCGTGCCCCGATCAGAGCCGCGGCGGGGTGTTCAAATTCACCGTTACGTTTTTGCGTTGGGTGAAACTGTCGAGCATGCCTTCCAGCGAGAATTCGCGACCGATACCGCTCTGCTTGTAGCCACCATACGAATGTCCCGGTTGCTGGCCCAGGCCCTGATTGACCTGAACCCAGCCAGACTCGATCGCATGTGCGGTTCGCAGCGCGTTGCCGATGTCGTGAGTCCAGACATAGGCGGCCAGCCCGTAATGACTGTCGTTCGCCATCCGGATTGCCTCGGCCTCATCGCGCCACGGAATCGCGACGAGCACCGGCCCGAAAATTTCCTCGCGTGCAAGGCGCCAATCATTCGAGGCGTCGGCGAATACCGTGGGCAGGGCGAAGTAGCCTTCGCTTAGCGGTCCGTCTTTCGGTGGCAAGCCACCGAACACGAGCCGTGCATCCTTGCGCTTCAGACCCTCATCGACATAGCCACAGACTTTGCGGAACTGCTTGTCGTTGATGATCGCGCCGATATCCGTCGCCTCGTCCAGCGGGTCGCCAAGCGTGAGCGCCTGAGTCTTGGTGCGCAGTCTGTCGAGGAAGCTGTCAAAGATGTCCGCGTGCAGAAACAGCCGCGAACCCGCCGTGCATGACTGGCTTTGCCGGGTAAAGCGCATGCCGGCTATGACGCCATCGACCACCCAGTCGTCGTGCGCGTCCGGGTAGACAATCGACGGGCTCTTACCTCCGAGTTCCAATGACACCGGCACGATTCGGTCAGCCGCGGCGCGCATGATGAGCTTGCCAACCTCGGTAGAGCCAGTGAACGAGAGCTTGCGGATCGCCGGGTGTTGCGCAAGCGCGGCACCGCATTCCTCGCCCAGACCGGTCAGTACGTTCAGCGCGCCTGCGGGCAGGAACTCCTGACAGACCTCGGCCATCAGCAGCACGCCAAGCGGCGCGTCCTCTGCCGCCTTCAACACCAGGGTGTTGCCGGCACATAGGGCCGGTGCAATCTTCAACGCGCCCAGCAGCACCGGTGCGTTCCATGGAATGATGGCGCCAACGACGCCAAGAGGCTCGCGCCGGGTGTAACTGAGGACGTGCTCGCCGAGTGGGATCGTCTCGCCCTTCAGCTCGCCGGCGAGCCCGCCGAAATAGCGGAAGATATCCGCCGACAGTCGTGCTTCCGGGCGTGCTTGCGTGCGCAGCGCGTTGCCCGTCTCCAGTGCAATAGTGCGTGCCAGTTCTTCACCACGCGCGTCCAGCGCCTCGGCAATGCGGAGCAACAGCTTGCCGCGGTCGCGTGGGGGCACCTTGCTCCACCCCGGAAACGCCTGACTCGCGGCGGCCACGGCGCGATCCACGTCAGCCGCACTACCGCGCGGTATGTCGGCAATAATCCGCCGATTAGCGGGATTTTCCACGTCCAGTGTCTCACCTGACGCGCTGTCCACCCAGGCGCCGGCTATCAGCATCTGTGCATGGCGATGCTCGCCGGTGTTCGGGCGTATCTGCTCAGTCACTGACATGACTCGGGCCTCCGGAATCGCTGTGTGATGAAGTGCGTGCTATGTATCTTTGGATATAACGCTATTAGCCAGGAGGGTCCAGGTGACGGGCAGATTCAGGAAGTGTGTGACCGTGTTGCTTGTCATATTCGCCATGATCCCGTCGGGCTCGGTTCTGGCCGAACCGCTACGCATCTACGCCGCGGGCAGCCTGACTGCGGCATTCACCGAAATTGTGAAGGCGTTTCCCGCTGCTTCAGGTGATATCGCAAAGCCGGTATTTGGTCCCTCCGGCGTGCTGCGAGAAGGGATAGAACGCGGCGATCACGTCGATGTATTCGCGTCTGCCGACATGACCCAACCGCGCAGACTCGCGCGCTCGCGTGACGGGTCATTTGTCGTGATGTTCACCCGCAACCGGCTGTGCGCGCTGGGAAAAGCCAGCCTTGGCCTGACATCGGGAAATCTGCTCGACCGGCTGCTCGACCCGTCGGTGCGGCTGGCAACCTCCACACCCGGCGCCGACCCGGGCGGCGATTACGCATGGGCCGTCTTCGCGCGAGCCGAGGCGGTACACCGAGGCGCAGAGGCCATCTTGCGGCGGAAGGCCAGGCAACTGGTCGGCGGACCGAACAGCACGCCGCTCGTGCCGGGGCGAGGTGCGGTGCAAGGCGTCTTCCTCGCCGATCGTGCCGACGTCATGCTCGGCTACTGCAGCAGCGGGCAAGCGGTGATGCGGGAAATGCCAGGTATGACGAACGTTCCACTGCCACCCTCGCTGACAGTCGGCCCAGCCTACGGCCTCATCGTCCTCTCAGATCGTCCATTGGCTGCGCGTTTTGCCTTGTTTGTGCTGTCCGAGCAGGGTCAGGCCATCCTTCGCAAGTATGGTTTCGATCCGGTCGGTCTGCCTTGACCAGCCATTCCCCTCATGTCGTAATGCACGTATGGATATAGCGATACGCGAGGACTGGGTGTGACGATGGCCGAGCCTGTTATCCGGCTGCTTGATTCGGTGCGGATTGATGAGAGTCGCGAATTCATCGAATTCCACTTCAGGGACGTCGATGGCGTGGAGCAGGCAGTCCAGATCGACTTTGCCTATGTCGAATCGCTTGCCGGATTGTTTCAGCAGGCATATGTGTCGTGGGTGATGGAGGCGTGTCAGGGAGCCAACCGTTCACACGGGCAGGACTACGTGTCCGTTCCCCGCGTCGACATTGAATATCCCATCAGCGTCGCCGTGGATCTCATGACCGAGCGTGTCGTCGCCATGTTCATGCTGGGCACGCCATTCCAGGCATCCTATTCGATGCCTGCAGGGATTGCGCGTACGCTGTCCGGCGATCTGCTCGGCGCCTGCGACCACGTCACGCAACAGGCCCCTGTGCCGGGCCGGTCGACCAACTGAGACCGGCATCAGTGCACGGAGTGGCTGGCACTGGCACCCGTCGCGCCGTACGTCGCGACGGTCGCCATGGCCTGGGCTTGCCATGACTTGATGGTGAACGACATCACCATCCCCTCGGGTGTGCAGAACGTCAGGATCATGTCCTGGCCGTTCTCGGCCAAGGACATATTCCATGCGTCCACGGAATGCGGCGTACCGGCCTCAGTCGGGCGCGGCGCGGCCGTCAGGACCGCGCTGACGCAGCGTCTCGGAAGGGAGAGCGAGACTTTCTGGCCCGCCGCATCGCGCAGCAACAGGATCAGGCGCATGCCGTCTGGCGACAGCTGTACGGCGTCAAGTTCGGCGGCATCGATCCTGCTGCGTTCGGTCATAGTGCGGCGGCGACCGCCTTGGTTTCGGTGTAGAGTTCCAATACCTCCTTGCCCATTTCCCGGCCCCAGCCGGATTCCTTGTAGCCGCCGAACGGCAAAGCCGGGTCGCCGAAATTATGCGTGTTGATCCACACCGTGCCGGCGCGGATGCGGCGCGCCAGCTTGTGCGCGATGCCCAAATCGCGCGTCCACACGCTGGCGGCAAGCCCGTAGTTCGTGTTGTTCGCCTCTTTGGCGATGCGATCCAGGTCGTCGTCGTCGAATGGCATGGCACAGACCACCGGGCCGAAGATCTCGTTCCGCACGACCGACATCTCCGGCCGCGTGTCGGTCAGCACAGTCGGCGCGACGAAGTAGCCGGCATTGCCCACGCGCTCACCGCCGGTGACGACACGTGCCCCTTCTTTGCGGCCCGATTCCAGGAAGCCCGTCACGCGGGTGAATTGCTCTTCCGACACCAACGGCCCCATCTGGGTCTCCGGATCGAGGCCTGGGCCAATGCGAATCTTGCCGGCTTCCGACGCGATGCCATCCATTAACCTGTCGAACACGCGCCGATGCGCGAACAGACGCGAACCGGCGGTGCAGCACTGGCCCATGTTAAAGAAGATCGCACTCGCGGTGCCACGGATGGCGACGTCCATATCGGCATCAGGGAACACGATCGCCGGTGACTTGCCGCCGAGTTCCAGCGAAACTTTCTTCAGGTTCCCGGCTGCCGCCTGCACGATCAGCTTGCCAACCTCAGTCGACCCGGTGAACGCCACCTTGTCGACGTCCGGATGCGCCGCGAGTGCGGCACCGGCGGTCTCGCCAAACCCGGCGACGACGTTCACGACACCAGGAGGGAACCCCACCTCCTGGATCAACCGTCCGAGGCGGATGGCGGACAGCGGCGTTTGTTCCGCCGGCTTCAGTACGATCGTGCAGCCGGCCGCGAGCGCCGGCGCGAGCTTCCACGCCGCCATCATCAGCGGGAAGTTCCACGGGATGATCTGGCCCACGACGCCTACGGCCTCGCGCAGCGTATAGGCGTGCCAGTTGCCTGGGGCGGAGACCGGCACCGTCTCCCCATTCATCCGGGTTGCCCAGCCAGACATATACCGGAACATCTCGTAGGAGCCGGGCACATCAACCACGCGCGCGTCGCGGATCGGCTTGCCGTTGTCGAGCGCCTCGAGGGCAGCGAATTCTTCCGCATTTGCCTCGAGCCCATCGCCCAGGCGGTAGATCAATTTGCTGCGTTCGAGCGGTGACATCCGCGGCCAGGGGCCATTCTCGAACGCGCGCCGGGCAGCGGCGACCGCCGCATCGATATCCGCCGCATCCCCTGCGGCCACCTTGGCGATCTCGCGCCCGGTCGCCGGGTCGAACACACTGAAGGTCTTCCCGGACCTCGCGTCGACCCACTCGCCGCCGATCAACAGCTGCAGGGGGCCTGCGATGAACCGTGCGGTGACCTCGGGAACCGGTGCAGGATGCAGGATGACGTTCATCGGCTTCCTCCTATCGTGATTCCCGACCGGATATAGCGCTTCGGGCGACCCGGCGCCAAGTCCGGGGTCAGACGCCACGCGCCGCCGCAATCGCCTGCCATATACGTTGCGGCGTCGCAGGCATGTCGATGTGGGTGATACCGAACTCCGACAATGCATCGACCAGTGCGTTCATCACTGCGGGCAACGAGCCGGCACAACCGGCTTCGCCACAGCCTTTGACACCCAAAGGATTGGTGCGCGCCGGCACGGGATGGCTTTCGAAGCCAAGATCTGGCAAATCCGACGCCCGCGGCAGGCCATAGTCCATGTAGGAGCCGGTCAGCATCTGACCGTTCTCGTCATAGACGACATTTTCCATCAACGCCTGGCCGACCCCCTGAGCGATGCCACCATGGGCCTGCCCTTGCACCAGCATCGGATTCACCAGCACCCCGAAGTCGTTCACCGTGGTGTATTTGACGATATCCACATCACCGGTGTCCGGATCGACTTCGACCTCGGCGATATGGCAACCATTGGGAAACGCCGAAGGCACGCCTTTGAAGACGTGGCTGACATCCAGCGTGCGCGGCACATCGTCTGGCAAGTCATCTGACAGACGCAGCCGTTCCGCCAGATCCATGATGTGAATGCCGAGATCGGTCCCCGCGACGGTGAACCGGCCGCGCACGAATTCCACGTCCGCGACGGCGGCTTCCAGAAAATGCGCCGCGGCTGGCTTGCCTTGCTCGATGACCAGATCGCTGGCAGCGACGATGGCACCGCCGCTCTGCATCATGGACCGCGAGCCGCCCGTACCGCCGCCGGCGATCAATTCGTCGGAATCACCTTGCAGCAGCTTAATCTTCTCAAACGGTATTCCCAGGTGCTGCGACAAGACCTG
>JASHVB010000424.1 GCA_030039695.1 Acetobacteraceae bacterium | reverse complement strand
ACTATTCGCTATATACTTGGTTTGGCAACACTCAGTGATGCAGTGCTGCCCCAAGTGCCAGCGCAGTGTTCAGCGCAAAATTGGAGCTTTGAACAGAAAGTAACGGTGCTAAACCAGAAATCGCCAAGTTTATCGTGGTCGCCTGCCGAACCAATGTGTTGTTGGCATTGCTCTCGATTATGCTGGTTAGACCACCGCCTCCGAGCTGTGTCATAATGTTCGTGACGCCCTGGTCCTGGGCCACTGAGACCTGGGACTGAACCGCAGAGACGAAGCCTCCTCCGGCGCCCCCACCAACCGCCACGCTCGGAATGACGACAGAAGTGGCCTTCGATCCCGAACTTGCAATTCCTGCCTGGGTGTTAGGAGCAACCGAAGACGTCGTGACACCACTCGTCCCTCCGCTCGTCACAATCGTGGGGGTAACGACGGTTGTACTACGGGTCGATGCCGTCGTGCCGACGCCACCGTTGTCGGCGACAACCGTGGGAACGATAGTTTGACTGGATGGTGTGCTGGTCGTGGTAGTGGTGGTGGGGGTGGTGGAGACGACGGAGTAGATGGAGGTTGACGGACTGCCAGTTTGGTTCCCACCGCCATTATTCGCGGGCCCTATCGTCAGATCGGGGATCAGAATTTGGGAGACCTGCTGATTGTTGACCGATGTCGTCTGCTGGAACCCAAAGTTGATGCTCAGGTTGGGAGATATATCAAACCCGCCGCGGATCCTTCCGAGCTGCGAGTCGTTCAGTGCCACCACGGCCGTGCTTGAGGCGACGCTTGAGGCGGCCTCTTTTCCGCCCTCTGGCGAGCCACATGCAGTAAGCGCAGCCAACGCTGTCATGGTTGCAGCAGAAGCCGCATAACGCCACGGTGATGACGTCGTCATGACCTGAGCTCCTAGAAACGGAAATTATTGGGGATCCCCGTTTGCAGCTCGAGTATCGCTAGATCCACGGCATATCTCGCCAATCCAATCGGGGGCGGCGGTGCAGTTTTCCAGTCTTGCGGGCGATTGTAGCTCGCCTGCGCGACATTCACGTCCTTGAGCACGACAAAAAAGATTCCGGACCACTCCTTTTTGAAGGCGGCAACGGGTTCCGCTCTCATCCCAACCGACGGATCTGAAAGCAGCACCCACCCGTCTTGGATACCTCTGAGAACAACAAAGTGTCGGTACCCTCGTTCGTTGATCAACACAATACCTGGGACGCCCACACCGGCGATCTTCTCTAGAGGGGCGCGATAGCCAGCCGATGGAAGATTGCGAGATGCAAGATATAACTTCATATCGAGCAGAGAAAATCCACGTTGCTCAATCTGCTGTCTGTTGCCGTTGGCAAACATGCCCTTAAATACTTCTTGTTCAGTCGCAGGTATCTTATAGCTATAGTTCAGAAGCGTTGCCAAAGCAGCGGAGCCGCAAGAGAAGTCATACTGTTGATGAAAGGTTGACTCGAATTTCTGCGCCCGCCAGCTCTCCACATGAACGCCGACATTGCCGCTGCCCAATGCGAGACCGTTCAGATAGATTTCCGCCGCTTTCGGTGGCGCTGCTTGCGTTACAACCGCAAGCGACCAAACGCCAACAGCGGCCGCGATGCGTCCCCTGCGAAACAGGTTGAGCATCATCCTTCCCCCCTAGTCGGTCGTTAACGCACAGATATATAGATACTCGTACTGCTTTGGAAAAGAGAATTGTTGCCCGAGTTCTGAAAGACGGTCGTGAAGCCGGTGTTGTTTGATACGGCTCCGGGGCCGATAGCGTTGTTGCCCGTCACCGTGTTCGATCCGACGCTGTTGTTGGTCACGCTACCCGAGGTGACTGCGATGCTTTCACCCTGAGCGCTGTATTGCGCGAGGTTCGATGTTGGAATAGCAGCTCCAAGTGAGGCGAGACTGTCCTGATCGGACTTGGCGGGACCGGCGGCGAGGCTCGGCGTGTGCAGACTGACGCCGATCCCTACAAGTAGAGCCACAACACCAGATTTGGCGATCAGCGTCATCTTGCGCTGCCCTCCCATTGCCCTTGTAACGCCGTCTGCACCACTTGGCCGTACCCGGGCCAGGTGGTGCAGACAATGAATAGGCTAGTGCCGGGGAAGGTCAGTGAGCGCTGTTGGTCGCCGCACCGAAGCCCGTACCGCCGCTCACCACAGAGCCGAGCGACACAGTCACCTGCTGAAGGGCGTTCGCACCGGTGTTTTGCTGAGCGCTCAGGATGCCCTGACCGTTCACGGAGTCAGTCATACTGTTGCTCAATCCGGAGAAGCCAGCCTTCTCCATCTCGGTGTGGTTGTTATTTACAGAGCCGTTGGCGCTCGCCTGAGCGATGATGTCCGTGGTGCGAGTGGAGGTGTGGGAGACGGAGAGCGTTTTGTCGCTGACGTCATAGCTGCCCAGCGCAGCGTTCACGGCCGTGCCGCCATCCGTTGCGCTCGCAGAGTTGCCAAGTAGCGACCCTGCACCGGAATTGCCCTGGACGGTCGTCGTCGTGTTGTTGGAGTCACGCGTCGTCGTGTTGTCGGAGTCACGCGTCGTCGTGTTGTGGGTGTTACTCGTGTTGTCGGAGTTGAGGGTATTGCCATCCAGCGAGTGGCTAACACTCACATGGGTATTGCCGTCGCCGTTGCCCGCAGAACCGCCGGTCGACGCGGAATTGCTGCCACCGGCAGCATTGGCTGACTTGTTGATGAGGCCACCCGATCCAGCGTGCGAGCCCGCCAGTGCCGGAGCTACGCTGAGGGCCAGCGCAGCCGCGCCGGCGAGAAGAATCGTACGCATGAGTCCTCCATATATGTTGTGTGGCCCCGACCGGTGCGGCGGAGGCCAACAGGAACGCGTCGGGTCTGGAAACCACCGGCGCCTTGGATCACCCAATCGGCCCGTGGAGCGCCCCAGCCTCCGCACGCACAGCAGTGACAGCAACCCTCGTGCCACTCCTGTCGTTTGCTGAAAAAAAACGAAAAACGCTAATGGTTTCAGGCTCTTGAAACCATTCGGGAAGGATCGGCGTGAGCACGCAATGCCGGCACACAGAGGAATGCGGCGACAGGTGACGGCTGCGAAACTGTTCTAAGTGTATCAACTGTGCCGCATCAGAGACGGCTTGATGGTGGCAAGAATTCCGGA
>JASHVB010000423.1 GCA_030039695.1 Acetobacteraceae bacterium | reverse complement strand
CGAATGGTGAAGCTCAGGAGAATCGCAACGACGATGCCGACGATCAGCGGCAGGAACCCCTGCTGAAAATCATGCAGCGACAGTGGCGTGTCCGAGGTGAGTGTCATCAGGCGTGAAACAAACGGCGACATGACGCCCGTGATCAGGAACACCAGGAAGTTCATCGCGCCGGCAGCCGTACCCTTCACCTCCGGCGGGTTGGCTTCCCTGATCATAGTAAAAGGGATCATTGCGGCACCGGATCCGATGCCCAGAAAGAACGGCACCGAATGTCGGGGAAGAGCAGCTTCCGGAAGATAGACGGCTGCAATTCCGGACGCGAGCATCAGGAGAGCGCCTCCGATCAACACCGGCTTGCGGTGTCCAATCCGGTCGGAGATGTATCCGAGCAAGGGACAGCCAATAATCCAACCGATCGGGACCATGGAAGCATCTGTTGCGGCGTCCGCCATCGAAATGTGCTGACCGTTGTGGAGAAATGACGTAGCCCACACCATTGCGCCAATCGTGGTCGGCGCGAACAGGAGACCGCCTATGACGCCTGCCAGCCAGCTCTGGAGATTGGCGAAGACGACAGTGAATGGCCGAAGCAGGCTGCCGAACGACAACGCGTCGTGATGGCTCGTGCTCTCGCCCTGCTCGCGCGGCATCACGATAAAGATCACGGCGGCCAATACAAAGCCAATGACTGCGAAGCTCAGCCACACCTCTTGCCAGGTCACTCCAAATGACCCGGCGGGATCGATGGCCATTTGAACTGGCTTGGCGCCAAAGGCCGCCCCAAGCATTCCAAGACATTGCGTCAATCCCATAAAGACAGCGGCCATCCGCGCAGGCAGGTAGCGCGAGGCAACATAGGAGGAGCCGACGAATGAGAAGACGGCGCCGACGGCCTGTAACACAAAACCAAACATACCCCAGAGCTGACTGCCCTGGGCAAAAATCGCGCAGCCCGTTGCCACGCACGCGACGGTGTACGGGATCACGCGTGATGCGCCGTAGCGGTCTAGCAGGACGCCCGCGGCCAACGCGCTCACCGCATAGGCGACATAGTAGGCCGAGATCATCGAGCCGATATGATTCCCGCCCCACGCCGCAGTCAGCTGATCTTGCATGACGCCAGGCGCGGACCGCGCCGCATACTGGTAGAGGTAGAACAGCGCGCATAGGAGCCACGCAACCAAGTACAGTGGCTTCAGATCGCTGGGAGGAGATGAGTCATAACGGGCGGGGACAGACATAGCGTTTCCTTTGGGACGGTGTCCATGCGCGCGCGCACCGGCGTTTCTCACGCCGATGCCGCCCCACCGAAGTTGGTAATCGCCTAGTGGAAGCTGTTCTCGCTGACCATTTCGAACAGCTTATGGTTGTCCCGATAGTCGACATTGACGCCGACGATGACTGGGCCGTGCGTTTCGAAAGCCTCCCTCAACACCGGGACAATATCTTCCGGCGTTCTGATTGTCAGGCCTTTCGCGCCGAAGGCTTCTGCATATTTGACATAGTCGATCGGGCCAAAATCGATCCCGGATGCACGCCCGTACTTCGACTTTTCCTGGACGGCCACCATGTCGTAGGTACCGTCAGCCCAAACCATGTGCACCAGGTTGGCGTTGAGGCGCACGGCGGTCTCTAACTCCATGGCAGAAAAGAGGAAACCCCCGTCCCCAGAGATTGAGAGGATCTTTTCGCCTGGTCGGACCACCGAGGCCGCGATACCCCAGGGAAGGGCCACACCCAGGGTTTGTTGACCGTTTGTTATGAGAACGTGGCGTGGCGTGAAGCTGTAGAGATGACGTGCGATCCAGAGGTGGAACGAGCCCATGTCCAGACAGAGCGTCGTGTCACTGCCGACAAATTGCTGTAGTTCGTGCACGAGCCGCAATGGATGTATCGGACTGCCGCCGCGAAGTGCTGCCTCTCTGTTGAGACGTTGGCGTTCGCCGTGAATCAAATCCAGGATATCTGAGGACAGAGCCGATCTACCCACGCGGCGAATCTGAGGCGTCAGCACCTCTAGCGTCTGGGAGATATCTCCGGTCAATTCGACGCTGGGGCAGTAAGAATTGTCGAGATCCGCCGGCAGGACATCGATGTGAATGATCCTGCGCGTACGCTTGGCATTCCACAATGCCGGCCAATACTCGATCGGATCATACCCGATCGTGATCACGAGATCGGCGGTATCGAGGAGCCGGTCGGCAGGCTGGTTGGCGATTTGACCTACGCGACCGCCGAAGTTGTCGAAAAACATGGCTCCACCGGCACCGGCGGCCTGAAACGTTCCAACCACTGGCAGATTGCCTTGACTGACGAATCGCTCCAGCGCCTTTGTGTTGGTTGGCTTGCTCGCCAGCATTCCCAAAAGCACGACGGGATCCGAGGCGGCATTGACGAGGCGGACTGCCTCCTTGATCGCAGTGCCATCCGCCGGTCCGAGCCCTGCGAAACCCGGCGCGGGCAATGGTTCATGGCTACAGGCCGCAGTCATCACGTCCATAGGGAGGTTCACGTATGCAGCGCCCGGACGGCCCATTTCCGATGTGCGGAAAGCGTTGATCAGCACCTCGCTGATCTGATCGGCAGCACCGACGGTCGCACTGAATTTGGTCACAGGCTTCAGGATCGAAACTGCGTCCATCGTCTGGTGGATCTGCTTCAGAGCTTCGGCGGTGGGAACGGCACCGCCGAGCGCTACAACGGGATCACCCTCCGAGTTGGCCGTCGCGAGCCCCGTCACGAGATTCGAAACACCGGGCCCCGAAGTGGCGATCGCGACCCCCGCTTTACCTGTCATGCGGCCAATCCCACCGGCAATGAAGGCCGCGTTCTGTTCGTGCCGACACACTACGGTCTTGATTTTGGAATCGACGAGCGCATCGAAAACCGCGTCGATCTTGGCGCCCGGTATACCGAAAACGTGAGTGATGCCTTGGGCTTCAAGTGCATTGACTACAAGTTTGGCGCCGGTTTGCTGCGGTTCGCGGCTGGCGGTGACTGTCGTCGCGGTTTCTACTAAGTGTGAGGTCACCGGTAATTCGCTCGTTGCGATGCTCATCGTCGTCTCCTACGGGTCCTAGTGGGCTTCCTCGGCATAGGCGAGTTCCTCAGCCGTATTCTTGGTAAGATCGGCTCTCAGGAATTTTTCGGTCTCCGGCAGCGCGAGGTGGAAATCGGTCAACGCCTCCATCCTCAGCTGCAGCTTGGTTGTGGTGCAGCCGAGAAGATGTCCGCCGTGCTGGCGGTCCTCGGAAATGAAGTGGAAATGGTATCCAGCAACGCTAAAGGCGCTAGAGAATCCGGGAGACCATAAACCAACCAGCGTGCCGTTGATGTCGCTGAACTCAAATTCACTCTGCGACTTCGCCGCATCGACGAGGGGCGCTCCCTCTCGTAACGGATTCACGGCGCGGGTACGAATGCCAATAAAGCGGCCCTCAAGGCGAAAGGCATAAAAGAGGTTGCCCGAGTTTCGCAAGCTATCGCACTGAACCTGCATGGCCGCAAGCGTCGCGAAAGGTCCAACCTCAACATCGATTTGCGGGGCAAATCGGGTCACGACCGCAAATGGTGCCCGGGCCTCGGGAGGCGCCTGCGACACACGACCACTGCCCTGAACCTGGTAGACACACCCATCCAGCACTACCATTTCGCCATCGAGATCAGCGAAGGTGCCGAGCCCAAAGTCGCCGTGATCCTTAATGGTCTTCACGCTGACAGCGCCGGCAGAGACCCCGGCGACGAGTGCGCCCGATGTCGAGACCTGAAACAAGGTGTGAATCGGGGTCCCGAGGTATTCGGCAAGAGCTGAGGTGATGGCAGTGGACTCATTGCCGCCGACGCGCGCGACCTCCTTGTCTAGCGCCATCTTGATTGACACTGGAATGTCTGCGGTGACGATTGGCATCTTGGCGCTCCAAAATGAGGATCGGTTCCCGAAAGGTCGGGCCCGTCGGGTGCGGCCGCTGTTCAGGCGGCAAAATCCTCCAGGACGCGGAGGTCGGTGACCGAGTAGGACATCGAGCACCGAAAGCCGGACCCGAGGCGCAACGGTGCCAGGGCATGCAGTTCCTCGCCCTCAGCCTCCGGAATCCGGAGGTCGCCATCGCCGGACCATAGATCGACAATGCGCTGATTGTCGGTGACGGACATGACCAGCTCGTTGACCGCCGGATGGTCATGTTGATCGGCGCTGAGCCGGGGGAAGTAGCGAACATTCACCGTCGGTCGGTTGAAAATGATGGTCGGGTCCGCCACCGGTTCCCGCAGCGTGACCCGGGCCGTCGCGAGACGCCGGCCGTGCGCCGACGCGCTGGCGCCGAACCTGCTCCCCGCCTGCACCGGCGCCGCCGCGGCGCTCGGCGCGGCAAACGAGCGCGTTTGAAAGACACTGCCGAGCTTCTTGGGGAAGCCCTGGATCCAACCGCGCACAAGCGCGGAATCGTTGTCGACGTAGATGAACGGGCAGTAAGCGACAGGCGTGTCGCCCCACGCGGCGTCGAGCAGGACGAAGAATTCGCGGTATTGGTAGCGTTCCGGGTAGAGCAGTTCGTCCTGCACACCGGTGAACTGCCAGTCCAGGAACATCGCGACGGCGTGGCCGCTTGTCATGGAATCTGGTTTCAGTCCCCGGGGGAGAAAGTGCCCGGCCGCATCCGGGTCCGTCCAGAATTCAACGCCGACGACGTCACTCGAATAGTGCCACGGCGGCGGGGGCGCTGCGGCAGCATGACCGAGCGGCGATCTTGGCATCGTGTAGCCCAGAAGCATAGGTCCCTCCTCACGCTGGCATTGGTCTGGGCGCAGGGTGGACCGCGTTGGCTCGAATGGCCCGTTAGATTGCGTCAGATGGGATTGGGTTCTGTTAGTCCCGCGCATCGGCTCATTTGGGCTCGTTTGCGAGAGCGAGCGAAATCCTACGGTAACCCAAGGGCCTTCCAGCGCTGATGCCGGGTGGTCCTCTCGGGCGCGATGCAACGGTAATGCGTGCCTCGCTGAATTCCGACTTCGTTGCATAGCGCAGCGGACGGAAGTATCGCGCCGGGCCAGGCGGGCCTGGGCAAGCCGGAGCTGCGACCTGGTCAGAGCGAATCTCTCGTTCGCCCTCGCGCCCGGCCTGCGTTTCGTCACTGGCCGCGCCGCGCGACCTTGGAGATCACCGCCGAGAATTCCCGCTGCGGCGGGTCGGCGCTACTCGGCGGCAAGCCGGTCGATATCGTCAGCGCTCGGGTGTTTTTCCAGCGCGGCGAACATGCGGGCGGCCGTGCGGAGATCGACGGTGTCAAATCCTTCCGTGAAGCGCTGGAGCGTGGATCGGAGCAGATGACGCGCCTCGTCGATACGGCCTTGCGATGACCGCAGCCGCGCGAGGCTCATGGCCGTCCGCAGTTCCCACGACAGAGCGGATTGCGACCGCGCCAGTTCGATCGAGGCCGTGAATAATTCATCCGCCTGATTCTCTGTAGGAGGATCGCGGAGGCACAGCTCGCCTTTGATGCGCAGCAATTCCGGCATGAAGAACGAGCCGCCCTGGCGTGTCGCCGCGCGAGACGCGTCCTCCAGGAGAGCGGTCGCCGGCATGAGCTGGCCTGCCGCTGCCAGCGCCGCGGCGAGCTCGCTCTCGAACTCGATGCTCAGAGCTCGGTACTCGCCGTTGAGTGCCGCCAGACATTCCTGCAACAAGCTGATGCCGGCCCCAAGGTTCTGTCGTCTGACCTGAAGCTCGCCTTCCAGGCCAAGCGCGACCGCCAGATAGGGCGCGAACGAATGCTTTGCCGAGACGTATTTTAGTTCGGCGATCAGACCCTCGGCCGTGTCGCAGTCTCCTGACCAAAGAAAAACGGCAACAATCCAGATCAGGGTGACGCACAGCGTCACCGGGTGCTTCAGCCGCCGGGTTTCCTCGATCGTCTGGCGGGAGGAGGCTGTCGACAGCCTGGCATGCCCTTGCAGCCAGAGCGCGCGGGACAGCCCAAGCAGGGCTCGGATGCGGTGATCACAAAACCCGAACCCCATATCGAATCGGACCCCCCACGGTTGCGGGCGGCGCGCGGCCTCACCGTGCGCCCTCGCCTCACGCTGATTGCCGATGAGGTGATGCGAAAAGCAGAGGAGCCAGTCAGCCAGGCGGATTGCATGAGGATCGGCGGCGCGCTCCGCGACGGTCCCGCTTTGCCGTGCCAGATCAAGTGCCCCGCGCAGGTCGCCTATACGGTGGTGAAGGATGACCAGGCAGCCCAGCAATTGCAGGTGGCTGGCATGCGCGTCGAGCTTGCGGGCTAGCTCCGCGCCGCGTGTGAACGCGGTCATGGCTGCCTGGGACGCCCCTTCGGTGAACATCAGCGCGAGGCCGAAATACTGGCACAGCCGCATCTCGTCGCTTGTGTCGCGCCCTCCAGCCTCGCACGCCGCCAAGGCGCGCGACGTCCAGTGCCGGCACTCGGTCCAGCGGGCAGACTCGAACAGCCACGGCGCCGCATCCGCGGCGAGCGCGACGCCAATAGCGGGGTCGCCGTCGGCGGAAAGGCTCCACGTCAGCGCGGCCCGTATGTCGCCGAGCATGTCGCTGAACCGCTTCAGGGCGTCCGCCGTCGCGAGATCCGCCAGTCGCGCATGGAGCCTGGCAAGCTGCTGGCAGAAATAATTGCCGTGACGCCGTGCGGTCGTTGCGGACTCGCCATGTTCCGTTAGCTTCTGGCGCGCGTATGCGCGGGTCGTGTCGAACAGCCGGTATCGCGCCCCCGCCGTGCCGGTAGCCGCGACGAGGGATTTCGCGACCAGGCTTGCCAGGGCTTCGACGACCGTCTCCTCGGTCATGTCAGCCGACCGCGCGACCTCGCGTGCGGCATGAATGGTGAACAAGCCCGCGAACGCGGCCAGGCTGCGGAACACCCGCCGTTCGGTCTCGGACAGGAGGTCATGGCTCCAGTCGAGCGTCGCGCTCAGGGTTTGATGTCTCGGCAGCGCGGTGCGCCGGCCACGCCAGGACAACCCGAAACGATCCGCGAGCAGGTCGGCTGTTTCCTGCAACCCGTAGGCTTCAATGCGGCCGGCGGCGAGCTCGAGGGCCAG
>JASHVB010000044.1 GCA_030039695.1 Acetobacteraceae bacterium | reverse complement strand
GGATAGCTGATCATGTCGGCGATCGTGTACTGGTCGCCGGCGAGATACCGGCTCTTGTACAGCCGATTGTTCAGCACGCCGTACAGCCGGTTCACCTCATCGGTGAAGCGTCGCACCGCATAAGCCTGATCGCCCTGCTTGTCGCCGAGCCGCCGGAAATGCCCGCACTCTCCCGACTTCGGTCCCTGGTTTGCCATCTGCCAAATCAGCCACTCCGTGACGACATACTTGCCGCGCGTGTCTTGCGCGAAAAAGCGGCCTTCCTTCTCTGCCACGTACATCATGATCGCGCCCGATTCGAAGATCGGGAATGGCGCACCGCCATCCTTGGGATTGCGATCGACCAGCACCGGCATGCGGTGGTTCGGATTCATCTCCAGGAACTCTGGCGTGAACTGATCGCCGCGGCCGATGTTGCAGGGAATGACATTGTACGGAACGTTGAGCTCCTCCAGCAGGATCGTGACCTTTTTGCCGTTCGGGGTCGGCCAGTAGTGCAGGTCATACATGATGATTCTCCCTATTTCGCTTCCGTGCGCATTTCCTCGAACACTTCCTTTGTGGTGATCAGCGCCTCGCGCACGAGCGGCGCGCCGACATAACCGAGCAGGTGAATGAGGGATTCGACGATCTCATCTTCCGTCCAGCCCTGGTTGCGGGCGAAGCGCACGTGCAGTCGTAACTCCGGCGTGCGGCCAGTGCAGGTGTCAGAGATGATGCAGATCAACGCGCGGGTTTTGGTATCGAGACCCGGACGCGTCCACAGCGTGCCGAAGATCGTTTCCTGGGTGACCTCGGCGAATTTTTCCATGATGGGATCGGTATAGAGGTTCTTGTCGAGCTTGTCGGCATAAGCGTCGCCCATCAGCTTGCGACGCATCGCGCGGCCCTTGGCGCGCAGTTCACTATCGGCCATGACTTTGTCTCCTCTCATTGGTTCGTTCTGTCATCGCGAGGCCCGCAGGGCCGAAGCAATTCCTCGCAGGAGTTTGCTTCAGCTCAGCGGGCCTCGCGATGACACTAAACCCCGCGGCTAGCCCCTATATCTCCACCACGACGTACTGCTGCTCCACATTGACCCGCACCGTCTCGGCGACAAAAGGTCCCTTTGCCAGTGATTCCCCTGGCATGACTTCCACCGGATACGACCGTGCCTTCACGCTTTCCGGGTGGCACCAGGACTGGCCGGTCTTGATGTCGAACTCCCAGCCGTGCCAGGGACAGCGCAGCATCTCGCCGTGCCGCGTCAGGCGATATTCGCCGGGCCGGTCGGAAGTGAATCGTCCGAGGATCGGCCCCAGGCACAGTGCCGCACCCTCATGCGGGCAGCGGTTGATCAGTGCGTAGAATTCGCCGTGCACATTGAACACGCCGATCTCGCGCCCGGACACCGCGACGATCTTGCAGGTTCCCGGTGCGATTTCGTCAACCGTGGCGACAACGTGACGCGCCATCAGCCCCTGCCGTCCGCGGAAACAAAAAATGCAACCACGGCTGCACACAGAAACCCGGAGATGGTGCCCGTCGCTGTCACGTCAGGGCGGGGCCTATGACGCATCGTCGCAACGCGCGCGACGCATGAACGTCGCCCGCGGCACCATGTGCATGTCGCTGTGTGCATCTTTGGCTAGGACTTCTTCCTCTACTCCAGCCTGTAAAACGCCAGCGCGTTCTCGCGGAACACCATCCGCTTTTCCTTCTCCGGCAGCGGCACTTTGAAGGCATAGCGCGGATCGTCCTGGTCCCAGTGCGGATAGTCGGTGGAGAACATGATGCGGTCCCAGCCGATCCATTCGCATGTCGCGAGCAGGTCCTCTGGCCGCTCCGGCTCCTCGATCGGCTGGGTGGTGACCCAGATATTCGATCGGATGTACTCAGACGGCAGCCGCTTCAGATGCGGCACTTCGTCGCGCATCCGCAGATAGTGCTTGTCGAGCCGCCACGCGAGTGACGGCATCCAAGCGAACCCGCCCTCGACGAGCGCGACGCGCAGATTGGGAATATGTTCGAATACGCCCTCGATCACCAGCGAGCTAACCAGCGCTTCCTTGCTCTGCGGATAGGATGGATGCTCCTCGTGATAAAACGACGGCCAGCCGCCGCCGGTGGAGGGATGCCCGCTCGTACCGCCGAGATGCAGCGCAATGGAGAACCCGTTCGCCGCGCACGCTTCGAGGATCGGCCAGTAACGGCGGCGGCCCAGCGGCTCAAGCCCGCGCGGCGGGATCATCACATGCGTGAAGCGACGGTCGCCGGCACGCTTTTCGATCTCCTTGATCGCGGCCTCAGCGTGTTCCAGCGGAATCTGCAGGCCCGCGCGCAACCGCGGTTCGTTGTCACACCAGACCTGTGCTTCCCAGTCATTCGCCGCGCTCGCCAGTGCTGCGCCGAATTCGACATTGCGCTCGTCTGAGCCGCGGCCCAGCAGCGGCATCATCAGCCCGTACGACACATTGAACAGATCAAGCAGCTGCTCTCGCATCAGCTGCAGATCGGAGCCGGGATGCGTGCCGTCCTTCGGATACGAATCAATTCGCATGCCGTTGAACGGCGACATACGCGGATAGTGCGACGTGGCGAGAAATGGCGAGCGCGACCGCGCCCCTACCTCCTGCCGGTGCTTGCGCCAGCGCTCCGACAGGAACGGGTCCAGGTCTGCAGGCGTCTTCACATAGGGATGCACGTCGCAATCGACGATGCCGAGCTTGGTCTGGTTGGCGGTATCGGGACGGCGATCCGTAACGGCAACGTTCATCGGATGGCTCCTCTTATGCCTTAAG
>JASHVB010000422.1 GCA_030039695.1 Acetobacteraceae bacterium | reverse complement strand
TGAAGGGACCTCACCCACGAGGTCTCGACCCGTGGCAAGCGTCTTTCAGAGACTTGCCGGATCGTCGATCCCTCCCGGCAGGCGACAACTCATCCCGAGGATTGCGATGGCGTGCTCGCTCGACTTCCCCGGCTGCCCTCCGCGGTAGCCAGGAGCTTTTCTCCGATGCGTTCTGTCCACGGGAATTGCCTGGACGTGATTTATGTAGCCTTTGAATGCCTTGTGGTGGTCACGATCGCAGGCATGGAATTGCGACACCGCATCCGCAAGAGGCAGCTTCATCTCAGGGGCTACGCCTCACGGATCGAAGCGCGCCCGCGATCTGGGATGCGGTGCTGGCGTACCGGTGATCACCGCAACATTCGACCCACACGGATAGGAGACCCCGCGCTGCCGGTTTGCACCAGAATCGCCGATATCAACCAACGCTGAATCCGCCGTCGATCGGCAGCGTGAGGCCGGTCGTGAACGCGGACAGATCGCCGGCACAGCACGGCCTGCGCCGTCTCTTCCGAGGTGCCGAAACGACCGACCGGGTGACTCGCCTGCAAGGCGTCTTTCAAACCCGACCCTTCGAACCATTGTTCGGTCATGTCCGTCGGCACCACGCCCGGGCAGATGGCCTTCACGCGGATCTTCCGAGACGCGAGCTCGAGCGCCGCGGCCTTGGTGAGACCTATAACGCCATGCTTCGATGCGTGGTAGGCTGAGAGATCCAGTGCGCCGCCGACGAGTCCCGCAACAGACATATGTTGATGATGGCACTGCCTCCAGCCTTGAGAATCTCCGGAATCTCCGCCTTCATTGATCGGAATGCGGCTTTCGCGTTGACGTTCACAACACGGTCCCATTCGCCCTCGTCCAATTCGGCCACGCTCTTACCAACAGAGGATGCACCCGCGTTGTTGAAGGCGATGTCAAGACGACCGCAAGCTTCCACGGTGACCGCGAAACAGCAGCACGACGCGCGAGCGCACCGGCGCTGACTGCATCAATGTGGCGGTAAAACGAGGCTCCGTGTCTGCTTGTCTGACGCGCTCCAAGCACCTTCACGGCCTTCGTGGAAGAACGGCCTCAGGCTCCGCTTATGTCTCACCTACACGATTTTGGAGCCGTGATAGCGATTACCATGCACGTCCTGGGCACCTCACGCGGCATCTCGCGCGTAGGAGATCAGTTTTCGGCCGACGACGTCGTTAATGTTAGTATCAAGCATGTTGATGATTGTCCGAGAGTCTCGCTAAGCTGCGCATCGGCAATGAACCCAGTCAGGGGCTCGTCCCGGCAGGACGTGGAGGTGGAACGACAGCAACGGCACCGGCGATGGTTACACTCGCCCGTCGCACGTAGAGCAGATAGACCAGGAACGCGCTGAGTGCGCACGCCGCCATGACTGCGGTCATGCCAACCGAAGAATGGGGACTGTAGAATACCGGCACCAGTGCACTCGCGACTGCGCCGGTGACGATTTGGATGCTTCGCAGGACCCCCGCCGCAAGTCCGGCAATAGGCTGCACGGGGACCAACGCCTCATGGACTGCGTTGGGGCCGGTGAGTCCATAGGCGGCAGCGCTCAACGGGAAGAATGGCATCATCAAGATCAGCGCATCCCAGCGCATGAGCGACAGCCAGAGCAGGGCCACAGTGGAACCGGCTCCCACCACTATGCCGATGAGCAGGACCCGCGATGATGGAACCCCGTGCTTGGCGAGACGCCCCCCAACGAACGCGCCGCCCATCAAACCAACAAGTGCCCACGCGAAGACCGCACTGAATGCGACCGGGCTGAGGCCGCGACCTGTGATCAGCACGAGTGGTGATCCGGCGATGAATGCAAACATGCACGCGTAGCTGAACGCGTTGACAAGCGCAAAGCCGACAGTGACGCCGTGACTGAGTGTCTCACGATAATCAGCCGCCAATTCCGCCGGATGCAGGCTGCGACGGCGTTCGCGCGGCAGCGACTCAGCGAGAAGGAGGGCGACGAGGAACAGGAGCACCACACCGATCATCCCGGTCACAAGAAAGATGCCACGCCACCCCGCAACCGGTAGGACGATGCTGCCGAGCGCTGGCGCCAGCAGTGGGCCCAGGCTGAAAACGATCGTTATATGAGAGAGTCGTGCCCGCGCGGTGGCGCCGTCAAACAGGTCACGGACGATCGCGAGAGGCAGTGCCGCGCCAATGCCTGCACCCACGCCCTGCACAAAGCGTCCTAGCAACAACCATCCGATTGACGGGGCGATGGAACATAAGAACCCGGCGCCGCCGAATAGTGCCACGCCCAAAAGCAGGACGGGACGGCGCCCGAGGCCATCTGACAAGGGTGCAAAGAGCACCGGGCCCGTCGCATACCCAACCAGGAAGAGACTAAGCGTCGCTCCAGCTAACGTCACTGATGTATGCAGGCTCAGAGCAATCGCAGGTAATCCAGGTAGACTCATGTCAATGCCGAAGGGAGGAAGCGCAACGAGTGCACCCAGTACGAGTGCGAAGGTGGTTGAGGTGGACTTAATCGGCCACATGCGTTGCGGTCCGTGCGATGTTGACACGGAGGCTAACGCCTACCGAATTGGACTCAACTGAATTGCACGTGAGCGATTGCAGTTGGTTTCTCGCAATCGAAATCTTATCGTCATCTGAATTTCAAAACCTATTGCTGCAAACTGTGCTCGCCGCTCAGCTCCAATATAACCATCGTGACCTGAAGTTCCGTCCGTCTTGCGGCGCGCTGAGAACAGCGGGCTGAGCGCACCGACCGGCACTAGAATCAATATGCCGTCCGGTCGCACCTGCAACGCTGCT
>JASHVB010000421.1 GCA_030039695.1 Acetobacteraceae bacterium | reverse complement strand
GCCGACCTGCTGCTGCAAGTCCGCTGTGCAGTTTACAATGGGACGCTTGGTTGTGGCTTCGGTCAGAGGTTCCAACCCATCGGCCGCCCAGACTCGGCTGTCGCAATCGCCGCGTGATCCCACCAGTTTCTGGACACTCCCATCCACGACCTCGGCGGCGCGGGCGGAGAGTGCGGCACGATCTTGTTCAGACCAGGCGATGGCGTTGATGTGGTGGCCATCCACGAGGATACTACCGAGGCGTGGGTCGGTATCCGCGCAAATGAACGCTCCATCGATACAGATCGTTGCCATCAGGATTCCTCGGCGAGTTGTTCTAATTGGCGGGTCAGCGTGGCGACGACGAGGGCGGCAGCGGGCGTAAGCGTGCGACGCTGCGGGATGAAAAGGCCAATTCTCAATTGTCTCAGTTGTGGCGACGCGAGCGGGACCCAGACCAGCGCACCGCTTGCAAGTTCACGCTGAAAGCCGAGAGAGGTCAGACACGCGACCGCCAGTCCGCTGCGCAGAATGCCGCGCTGGAACTCGATGGAATTGGATGTGAAGCGTGCCGTCGCGCAGTTGCGGAACGCCGCGAATTCACCGTGTGCATCGGTTGGCGCGGGGAGCGAATCACTTTGGAAGCTGACGGGATACGGTTCGAGTTGGGAGAAGCTGACGCTCTTACGACCGGCAAGGGGATGATCTGGTGCCATTACGCAGCCGAGCGGCGCCGGCGCGCTCGTGACGAGTTGCAGCGGCAGCGTGGTGGGCATGACGAAGGTCAGACCAATCTCGACCTCGCCGCCGGCAACCGCGGTGAGCACGGCAGCGGGCGCGGCGGCGAGCGCCGTGAAAGTGACAACGGGATAACGGCGCGACACCTCCTCCAGCGCGCGCGGAATAAGGCTGATCAGCAGACTGTCGAGCGCCGCCAGTCTGACGTGGCCGCTGCGGATACCCTCCAAGCCGTCGATCTCCGCAAGCAGCTTGTCGAAGTCCTGGAGGGTGCCGCGAACATGTTGCAGCAGCAGCTCTCCGGCGGGCGTGAGACGCATGCCGGACGGCAGGCGATCGAAGATGCGCGTACCGAGGTCACGCTCCAGCCGCAGTACCTGACGATTGATCGCAGACGACGCGACGTTGAGGCGGGCAGAGGCGCGGCGAATCGAGCCAAGACGGGCGATCTCTACCAGGTAGCGCAGAACGACGGAGTGGAGGTTGATGCGGCGGGGCGACGGCTTGGTGCGATGTTGGGGCGCGCCAGCCGCGGCGAATTTTGGTTTAGGTGCAGCGCGCGCCGTGGCCGCCCGCCCCATGTTTCATCGTCCCGCCCACACCGGCGGGCGCTTCTCGAGAAACGCGCGCACGCCTTCCTCGCCGTCCTCGGATGTCAGGCAGGCGATTGTTGCCGGCAGGCGTAACGCCTGTGCCTCGTGTGCCGGCAGGTGTGAGGTGCGGCGCGCCGTCTGCTTGATGGCGCGCAGCGATAGCGGAGCACAGGCGAGGATCTCCGCCAGCCAGCGCTCGACCGCGGTTTCCAGTTCACCGCCCGGCACCACCTCATTGATCAACCCGTAATCCAGCGCCGTGGCCGCATCGATACGCTTGCCGGTGAGCATCATACCCATCGCGCGGCGATAGCCGATCACGCGCGGCAGCAGCACCATGCCGCCGTCAATCGGCAGACGGCCGACGCGCGGCTCGGGCAGGCCAAAGGTGGCGTGCGTGGCGGCAATGGCGATGTCGCAGCCGAGCATCATTTCTAAACCGCCGCCGAGCGCATGGCCGTTCACCCGTGCGATCACCGGGATATCGAGCGTCGTGCGCAGCGACAGTCCGCCAAAACCCGTGGGATGGCCGTGCGCCCAGTATTCCAGGCCAGTGCGGTCGCCACCGGCGCGCATGTCAGCGCCGGCGCAGAAGGCGCGCTCACCGGCCCCGGTCAGGACGACGGCGCGAACATTGGCGTCCATTTCCAGACGCAGCCAGATTGCCTCCAGTTCGTCGGTCGCCGCCTGGTCGAGCGCATTCAGCGCCTCCGGCCGATCAATGGTGACACGCGCGACGTGATCGTCGATATCGAGGCAGACGGTCATGCCAGTACGCCTTCGGCACGCAACGTCGCGATGGCACTGGCATCGTAGCCGACGTCGCCAAGCACCTCGGCGCCATCGGCCCCGACGCGCGGCGGCGCGCGGCGCAGCACAAAGCCGTCGTCGGACATATGCACCGGCGAGCCGACGACCCGCAGTTCGTCGCCGCTGTCCTGCGCCTTGCGCAGCGTCATGCCGTTGATCTCGGTCTGCGGGTCATCCAGCGCTGCGAGCAAGCTGCGCACCGGTGCGCACAGAATGTCGCGTGCCTCCAGCGCGGCGATCCAGTGCGCCGTCGTGTTGGTAGCGAAATGCGCACGCAGCGTGTCGTGCAGTGCCGTGCGGTTTCGCATGGCGAGGTCGAATGTGCAGAAACGCGGATCGGCGGAGAGATCCGGCAGGTCGACAGCGAGCGATATCTCGCGCAGCGGGTTTTCCTTGAATGCACCGACCACGACCAGCGCGCCATCGGTCGTCGCGAACGCGCCGTTGTGCGGCAGCGCACCCCAGGAGAAATCCACGCCACGCATCAGTGCCATGGCGGCTTCCTGCATCTGCATCGCCAGCATCGAATCGTAGAGCGACACCGACACCAGCTGGCCTTTGCCAGTGCGTTCACGCTGCATCAGCGCCAGAAGGATGCCCTGCACGAGATGCATGCCGGCCGAGTAGTCGGCCAGCGACGTGGGATAGATCGTCAGGGCATCGGTGGGATCGCATTTGCGTGCCATCACGCCGCTGAGCGCCTGGGCCAGGATATCCTGCCCGCCTTTGTGCGCGTACGGACCGCGCGTGCCGTAGCCGGTGCCTTCGGCGTAGATCAGCCGGGGATAGGCACTATGCAGCGCGTCGTAACCGAGACCCATTCGCTGCATGACGCCGGCACGGAAATTGTTGACAATGACATCGGCTTTGGACAGCAGGCGATGCACGATCTCGATGCCGGCCCGCGATTTCAGATCCAGCGCGATGCTCCGCTTGTTGCGGTTGAGGCTGCAGAATACCGGGTTTTGCTGACCGCCCGGATCGTCGCCGATCGACCAGCGGGACAGATCGCCTGCGCCGACACGCTCAATCTTGATAACGTCGGCGCCATAGTCGCCCAGCATTTGCGTGGCGCAAGGACCCATCATGACCTGGGTAAAGTCGACGACGCGAATGCCGGAGAGCGGCTGGGGGGTTCCTGTTGTCATGCCACAGCCTCCGTTTCCCGTATATGTGCCGGCGGCTGGTCGCCGGGATCGGCGCCCTGGGCGCGCAGGCGGCGCTGCAATTCGGCTACATCGATGTTGCGTACCGTTGTGCCGGCGGACAGCGCCATTGTCGCGGCGATGCCGGCCGCTTCGCCCATGGCCATACAGGGCGGAATTTCACGCGAGATCTTCTGTGCCTGCGGCGTCGCCGAATAATGCCGCCCGGCGACCAGCAACTGGTCGATCTCGCGTGGCACCAGCGCACGGTACGGTGTGTAGTAATCCCGGCCACGTGCAACGCTGTCAGGGAAGTGGACGCGATCGATGACGTCGGATTTCGTCACGACGTATTCGCCTTGCAGCATGCGGGTCTGCCGCACGCCGGTCTGCGGCGCGACATCGATGACATAGCAATCGGCGAAGCCAGGCAGTTTGGCGCGGACATGCTCCACCATCGCGTGGATGCGGCGGCGGCCTTCGAATTCGGCGCGCGTCAGGTCCTCGACCTTGATGCCGTCGAGACCAGTCATGTGTGGGCAATTGCACCAGACGATGCCTGGCAATGGTGTTTTCAGCCACCAGTAATCCCATGAGCCGCCGATCACGTGGCGCGCTTCGAGGTCCAGCACGGCGTGGCGTTCCGGTTCCTCGAACTGGAAGCGTTCCGCTTCGGTGGTATCAACGCCCCCGAGGCGGAACACAGTGGTGACCATATACGAGTCCTTGGAGAAGGCGGCGCCGGCCGAGGCCGCGACGTCTAGGTCGCCGGTGGTGTCAATCACCACGTCGCCCATGACCACCTCGCGGCCTTGTTTGCTTTCCACGATCACGCCGGTGATGCGGCCGGCGTGAACGATGCTTCCGGCGAAGGTGGAGTGGAGGCGAAGCGCGATGCCGGCTTGCTGCACCACCTCATCGCTGGCGCGCTTCCAACCGTCTGGATCGAAGGCAACTGCGTAGCAGATCGGATGCGGCTTGCTGCGCACGTTGAAGTCGAACAAGCCCCAGCGCGACCATTTGCGGTACATCGCGGGGTCGTGGCCGCGTTCGTGTTCCGGCGGGTATACGGCGAGGCCGCGTGCGTGCATGCGGTCCACCAGTTCGGCGCAGATGCCGCGCACGGTAATCTCGGCGCCGGCGCACATGTCGTCCAGCACCAGCACCATGCCGCCGGAGGCGAGGCCGCCAAGATACGGATAACGCTCGATCAGGCAGACAGAGGCGCCTTGGCGCGAGGCAGCGATGGCGGCGCTGAACCCTGCCGGGCCGCCCCCAACCACGACGACGTCGGAGCGCGAAGCGACGCGAAGCGTGCGGGCGGGCTCGGTGTGGGTGGTCGGGAGCATCGCGAACTCCTGGTTCATAAGCGGCATAGGCGACCTGGCCGTCACATCATTCGCGGCTCAAGGCCGCCGATGAGACTGAGGGTCATCACGTCGGATGGGGGACCCATCGCACGCAAAGCCGTTCCAGCATGCGGATGGTCAGGAAGAACAGGACAGAAAATGCCGACCCAGTGATCACCGTCGCGTAGAGCAACGCGCTGTCGAAATTATAGGTGGCCTGGATGATCAGCGCGCCGATGCCGACCTGAGAGCCGATCCATTCGCCAACGATTGCCCCAACCACCGAGGTACTGGCGGCGATCTTCAGGGCCGAGAACAGATAGGGGATCGAGGTGGGAAGCCGCAGGCGGAGGAAGATCTCCCATTTGCGTGCCGATAGCACGCGCATCAGCTCCATGGCCTGCGGGCTGATCGCATCCAGGCCGCGCACCATGTTCACCAGCGTTGGAAAGAAGCAGATGATGGCGGCGATGGCGATTTTCGGCGCCATGCCGTTGCCGAGCAACAGCACGAGGATCGGGGCCTTCGCGACCACCGGAATGGAGTTGATCAGCACGGCGATTGGGAAGAATGCCATCTCGATCCATTTGCGGTGCACAAACAGGATCGCAATGGCGATGGCGATCAGGTTGCCGAGTGCGAAGCCGCTGATTGCCTCGATCACCGTCGGCCAGAGATTGTCTATGAGTACACTGGATTTCCGTACCATCGTCAGCGCGACGACTTCGGGCGACGGTGCGACGTAAGGCTTCACGTCGAATAGGGCGATCAGGGCCCACCAGACGAACAACAGCGACACGGCACCTAGTACCGGCAGGAGGCGGCGCTGCCAGCGGGCCCACGCCTGTGCGGCGAGCCATCGCGCGCGCGCCTGCTCTGCTTCGTTGGTTTGCGGCGGCGCGGTCGCAACCTGTGCGGTCAGGCCGAGTTCCTGGGCCATCAGCAGGTCTCCAGAATAGCGCGCAAACGTCCTGCCAGCGCGCCGAACTCGGCGGTGTCGCGAATCGCAAGATGGCGGGGTTCCGGCAGATCGACCGGCACGATGTCGCGTACGCGGCCCGGGTGGGCAGCGAGCATCAGCACCTGCTGACCGAGATAGGCGGCTTCGTGGATGCTGTGGGTGACGAACAGGATCGTGGTGCCGGTCTTGCTCCAGACATGCAGGAGCTCGTCGTTGAGGCGGTCGCGGGTGATTTCGTCCAATGCACCAAACGGTTCATCCATGAGCAGTATGCGCGGGTCGCCGAGCAGGGCGCGGGCAATCGCTACGCGCTGGCGCATGCCACCCGAGAGTTCGTGCGGCATCGCGCGCTCCCAGCCGGACAGCCCGACAAGAGCCAACAATTCCTGCGGGCTGCGGCCGCCGATGGAACGCGCTCCGCCGCCGACCTGCAACGGCAGGCGGACGTTGTCGATCGCGCTGCGCCAGGGCAGCAGCGTTGAGTCCTGGAACACGAAGCCGATCTCGCGGCGCCGTCTGGCCTCGACCGGCGCGTGGCCGAGCACGCGGACACTCCCGGCACTGGGGGCAATGACGTCGGCGACCACGCGCAAGAGCGTCGATTTGCCGCAGCCGGACGGACCGAGCAGCGTGAGGAAGCTGCCGGGCTGCAGAGCAAAGTTGATGTTTTCCAGCGCGACAACTTCGCGCTGCGGACTCATGAATCGCACAGTGACGCCGCGCAGCTCGATCGCCGACGCGTCGGACAGCGCAGCGAATTCTGCCCCCCGCACGGCGGATGGCATGGTCAGCCGATCCTTGGCCGCACGGCCGCGGTGGTGTTGAGGACCTCCAGCGTCATCACTTCGTCGAGCTTCGGCGTGCGCTTGGTGAACTGGCCGAGCTTCGCCCACAGATCTATCTGCTCCTGCCAGACCTTTGGATCCATGTCGCCGTAGCCGTGCTGTCTGGTGTTCTGGTCGAATGCATACTGCAGCATCACGTCGGCGGCAGCGCGTTCGTCGGCCTCTACCAGGTTAGGGTACTGCTTAACCAGCAAGGCCACAGCCTTGTCGCGGTTATGGTAGGCGTAGCCCCAGCCTTTCGCGCTGGCGCGCAGAAAGCGCTCCAGGATGTCGGCGTGCTTGGCCATCGTATCCGGCGTGGCGTAGTACGGGTTGGCGTAGAGCCTCACACCAGCATCCCACAAGCGGAGCGCGACACGGTCCGGTCCGAGGACCTTCAGCGCGGTGGTGTTCGTCAGCCAGCCGGTCACCACGTCCACCTGGCCGGTCATGATCGGCATCATGCTGGAGCCGATGGTCACCACCTTCACATCGTCGAGCGTCATGGCGTTTTTCACGAGCAGCGCGCGCAGCAGCACGACGCCGGTGGCCTGGATGCCAATGCGCTTGCCCTTCATGTCGGCCACGGTGCGGACCGGATTCTTGGCCAAAGAGAAGAATGCATAGGGGTGCTTCTGCGCGGAGATGGCGAAGCAGCGGATTGGCAGGTCCTGCGATACCGCGAGCATGAGAGAAGGGCTGGACGACACCTGGCCGACCTCACCGTGGCCCGAGGCGACGGTGGCGACGCCGTCGTTATTGGGCCCCCCGGGTACGATCGTGAGTTCTAGCCCCTCATTGGCAAAGTAGCCAAGCTGCATCGCAACGACCTCGCCGAGCTGATTGCCGCCGACAAGCCAGCCCAGTTGCATCCTGACGGGTTGGAGGGCGGCGGCCGCGCGGGTGCCGACGCCGACAACGGAGGCTGCGGCGCCGGCAGCACCCAGCAGGAAACGGCGCGACATGTGAGGTGCGGTCATCGTTGGCCCCGTTTCTTTATGTGCGGCCGAGTGTGGCAGCGAAGGCACCATGCCGAATAGCGCCTTCTTTCGCCTTGGGCGATGCCTTTTTGGCAACGGCTGCGATGGCTTGCCGGCGCACGTCGAGAGGAGCAGGAAGGTCGAGACTTTGCAGCACTGTTAAGGCGGCAGGGACCCGGTCCGCGAGTCATTATCGGCGCGGCATGACGGGATACAGCCGTTCGCGGCGAGATCCGAAATGGTCTGGCTAGACGTGCATCAGCGTTCAGTTCGTGGTGAATTCGAGAAAGACGCCGAGAGCAGGTCAGCGACGATTTCACGCCGGCCCGCGCTGAGAATTCGCGTGCCGCTGCACCAAGGGACGAATGATGGCATGCAGACCATGAGTAGATTCGATGGCGGCAGAAATCCGACGGGCGGCCAGCGAAACCGTGGCTGAACGCGATCTACCCACCGGCATATCCACAGATTTGTCCACCGAGCGGTGGACGGTTTGGGGCAAAAACAAGCACCGTGAGTGGTCCGTGATTCGCGCCATCCCGCAATAGAAATAAACATTTTCCCTGGCGCAATATCCACCGATTTCTGCGATGCCGGTGACCCGAGTGCGCGGCCTCGCTACCGGAAACCCTCATAGCGGAACTCCGGAATGTCGCAGCCAGGTGGATCTCTACCGGACTGGTGGGCGCCGACTCACCTGAACTCCAGGTCTGATTCGGGTGACTGATCTTTGCCGGGTAGCGCGAGAAACTGGGTTCCATCCCGTTCGTCGGTACGCACAGGCGCTCACCGCGTGCGCTCAGTCGGACGGCACCGGCAGCACGTCATCAAGGGCAATGACGTTATCGCCACTCGTGCCCCACCCCCCTCCCCTGTTGTGATTCCGATTTCGCATCCCTCTCGGTATCCCATTCTGGTGGAACTCGCCGCCCCGGGGCTGTTCAACCATCGAGAGCCCACACCGGCTACGCCAGACGCTGATCACCGATTGCATCTGTGTTAGACTTGTTCGGCGAAGTCGTGGGGCCGGCTCTCCACCCTCCTCCACCGGTATGGAATCAAACACGACCTCCCCATTGGTTTCCGTCGCCAAACGACGCTGCAGATATCCTGTGCGCAGTGGCCCGCCGACACCTTCCCGGGCGAGACCGACGAGTACCTGGAGCCTGGCCGCAGCCTCGCCCGGCGCGGCACCATCGTGGAGCCATTTGCCAACCTGACGCACGATCAGATCCTCGACGCCGACGACTTTCACGGACAACGGCTCGCTCCACGGTTCTCCGTTTGGCGTGAGATCAATGGCGACGGCCAGGGCGTTCGCCTGTTCGGCCACCCTCAGCGGTGCGCTGCGCTCGACAAGGTCAAACCCGACTTGCAGCTTATGATGCCAGAGCACCCTACGAACACGCCGCGGCCGTTGGACCCAACGAAATCCGATGGCAAAGAGCTCGATCATCAGCGGGTGTGGCTCAGCACAAAACAGCTGGACGTCGCGCATCGACCATAGACCGCCGGTGTAGAGTTCGAGGGCCGATGCACCGCTCAATGCGGGATCGAGAGCGCCCACCGGCAGGCACGCCGTAGCTTCCGCCAGTACATTCAGCGCCGCGACGAAACTCTCACGCCACGATGTTCGATCGGTTGTCGGGTTCATAAGACGAGTCTACACACATCGCGAATCGCCTGAGAATCGGCAATCGCACAAAATCAACAAAACCTTATTGCAGACACCTAGCCTCGCGCGTGAGTGATACGGACGTTCTTGGGCCCGGGCGATCGCCCGCTGCCCGCAGACCGCGCGGTTGCCGCGACTAAAGCCGCGGTACCGCAGCGAGGTGAGGGCCCGGGCAAGGCTTGCGGTCGACGCGATCTCGGCTGGAGCCACTAGCGTTGTGGCGCAGATTGTCCGCGAAAATCAGCTAGCTGTTCAGGATCGACGTAC
>JASHVB010000420.1 GCA_030039695.1 Acetobacteraceae bacterium | reverse complement strand
GAGCTTGAGCAGAAGCGGCCCGATATCCTGGCCCGGTTGTGCGGAAGAGACACGTGTTTCCCCGACCGACGCGTCGGCCATCACGCCCGGCGCGCCCATCAAGGGAAAGACGACGACGATTGCGATGAACCTTCGATTTTGGCGATCAGGACGCCGTCGAACGTGGGCGTCCATCAGCGTGCCGCCGGATGCTGACTGCTCCATTGCAGAAATTGTTGGAACAGCGATTCCTTGGCGGACTCAGCCAACTGCGCACTCGCCGAGGGGTGGGTCTGGGACAAGAACAAGTCGAATTGTCCCCGCGTCGCAGCACTGGCAGTACCGGCTGCCAGTCGCTGCACCAGCCAATCGTGCGCGGGCTGGAAGCGGATCCAGCCAGGCACCTCCGCAGTAAGGTTTACTTCGCGCCACTTGGGGTGATGCGGCGGCTGGAGTAATTCGTCGAACCGGCTGAAGAACGTGTCAACGAAACGGGCAACCCGGTCATAGCGGGCGCTATGCGGCTGCCATGCGAAGACTGCCATCACGTCGCCCACGGCGATCGTTGGCACCGACTGGCCCGTCGGAACGAGCGTCGGATAAGCGTCGTGCGTCAGTTGGGATGGGAGGTAGGTCTGCACGAGCTCCTGATTGAGGGTGACAGGAAGGAAGTGAAGCCCGGTGTTGGATGGCGCATCAGCAAGCAGCGGCATCGGGGCGCCGGATACGTGAATGATCGCGGCGATATCACCGTGCATCAGCTCCTGGAGGCCAATGACCTGCTTTGCGTGCTCGATGTTCGCCTTGATCCCGAGCGCCGTGAGCAGGATGTCGGCGGTCATCGCCGACCCGCTGCCGTTGACGTCGACATTGACGCGCTGGCCGTTCAGGTCCTCAATTTTGTTGATGTCCTTCCGGGCAAGGATGTGGACCTCCTCGTCGTATAGCTTGGCGATGTAGCGAATGTTCTGGGTAAGGCCCGGGAATAGGTTGTGTTGCTTGGCGTAGGTCAGCGCGTCGGCCTGTACGAAGCCGATGTCGATCCCCTTGAGATAGAGGATGTCGGACAAATTCTGCAGGGATCCTTTTCCGAGGGTGGGGAGCACACGGAGGGTGTCATTGTCCAGGATCGTGAGGTCGGCGGCGGTCCGCGTGTAGGTTCCGCCTTCCATGCCGGCGATGATGCCAACAGTACCCTGGTTTGCGCGAGCGATCTCTTTCACCGGTGATTGCTGCGCCATGGCCGCCCACGCGAACATGACACAGAACAACGTTGCAAGTAGTTGCCTCACGCTCCCGACTCCGATCGTTACAACCTACAGTTGTTACCGTTAGCGCGGCTGGTGCAGTCAGTACAGATTGCGGCTTTCGAGGCTGGTGCCATTGTCACCGGGTTGCCTAGTCGTGCCAACTTGATCAATTAGACAATGCCCGAACGGGCTGGTCCGTCGATCAAGTGAAAACTTCCCACTACAGCCGGTGGGCGTCGTTTTTAGTTGCGAAAAAAGGAGCCGCTCGCCGGTGAGCGCCGCGCCCGGCGGCGACATCCTCGGCTACCGCCGTTGCGATGGCCGAAGACCTCGCCCGCCGGCAGCCCTTCCTGATCGCGTCGCTCGTCATTGCCGCGGCGGTCATGCCATTTCTGGCTTCGTTCTAATAGCCGTCTCGTCCGCTGACCGGTGTTGCCCAGGGTCGCCTGGTTATGGAGGCGATGGGCTCGGGCAACGGCATGAGCTGGTTCCAGGCAGACTGGCACGCATCGAGGATGGCATCGCAGCTCTCCCAGACGAGGTGGCTGAGATAGTTGCCGCACAGAAACTGCCATACATTTTCCACCGGGTTCGACTCCGGCGAATAGGTGGGCAGTGGCGGCAGAACAATGTTGTCCGGTCGCTTCAGGCGCGGCGAGGTATGCCAGCCGGCGGGATCGAGAACCAGGATCGCGCTGGCCCCCACGCAGATCCGTCGGCTGATTTCCGCCAGATGCTCATTCGTCGCCGCGACGTTGACCTCCGGCATGATGATCGCGGCCCCGGTGCGCCGCTCCGGACAGACGGCGCCGAACCGGTATGCCCACGCATAGCATCGATCGCGCGGCGCACGCGGGCGCGAGCCGCGCTTCGACCACACCCAGGTGAACGTGCCCTGCTGGCCGACGCGCTTCATCGGCAAACCACACCTCGATGGGTTTACCCCCGCCTCATACCAACCGCCTCGTTCGGTGACCGCTTCGGGTGGGAAGGAGACTGATCGCGTTGGGGCATCGCCTTGCGATTGCTGCCACTACTGACGCCAGGGCATAGTGCCTGTCCCGTTTCGGACCTCGTGGGTCAGACATGCCTCGTGTTGTCGTTATTGGAAATTCCGGTGGCGGGAAATCGACCCTTGCACGCCATCTAGCCGCAAGGAACGGCCTCCCTCATATTGAGGTAGATCGTCTGCTCTGGCGAGAGGGATGGCAACTCACGCCTGTAGAAATTTACGACAGGCAGCATGCAGAGATTATACAAAGAGAGCAATGGATCGTGGATGGTCTCGGCCGAAGAGAGTCGATTCCCAACCGTCTAAATCGGGCCACCCAAATCATTCTCATCGACATGCCACTGTGGACGCATTTCTGGCTCGCTGCGGAGCGGCAAATTTCTTGGGCATTGGGCGAGCTTGAGCATGCTCCTGGCGGGATATCGCGGATGCCACCCACAGAATCTCTGTTTAAAACGATATGGGATATTGATCAAACGTGGATGCCAGAAATTCGTTCGCTTTGTGCGAATGCCGAATCGAATGGCAAGTCTGTCGTTCGGCTTGCAAGCATGACGCAACTTAGCCAATTCAGCAGCAGCTTATGATCGCCTCATGAATGTTCCGGTATCAGTGCATTCATACCCCGGTGAGTGCTTTCGGGCAGTCGTGACTCCCCGACAAGGTTCGGAGTAGGGTCGACGTCGGACCCCAGCCGCAGCGTAAGAACGCGAAATTGCCGTACGGGTGGTGATCAGGCCTCAGCCTTGTGGATCCGGCAGAAGTTGCGCGAGCAGCTGGCGCAACTCCCTTGGAACGAAAGGCTTCTCCAGCACCGGCCGCCCGGCACGCGCCAGTAAGCGGTAGGACGAGACACTAAGGGTGTCAGCCGCGATGAATGCCGTGCGCTCGCGCGATAGGCAAGAAGCCAGCCAAGCGGCATGATCGGTCAAATATAGCCGA